>JBNMPD010000175.1:0-6377 GCA_051276225.1 Flavobacteriales bacterium | reverse complement strand
ATATTATTGCCTGAGTTACTTAGACCTGCCTCAAAGAAAACCGCTATTTTTTGATGATTCTCATTCATATGCGCAGTAAAATCGAACCGATATTCTACCCAGTTGTTAAGTTCAGAGACCTGCATGTCTAACTCAACAGCTAAAGATTGACCACCTTCCAACTTTACTTTTAAAATCCCGTTGACGGGTGCCATTAGGTTAATACTAAAGACAGTATGATTGGACAGATCAATGGCATCGTAATAATCAATCACCAGCGCATCCCAAGGCCCTGCAGGGTCATTATATTGACCAACAAACTGACTCGGATTATGCATCGTGACATCTGGGTTTTCAACAATACTAATACCCGGTAATGGTATCAACTTTTGACAGTCAAAATCATTGATAGTCCCGATGATAATGTGACTATCAGAACAAGGACTGACAGGAACAGGGGTATCTAGGGGTGCTGCAATAAGCGAATCGATGCCGTTGATTACATCGCTAAATTCACTGTATTGTGTATCAATCAAATTCATAAACTCGAGGTAAACGCCTTCTTGAATCATAAACTCCCGCGTTTCATCTATCACGCCGCCCATCATGGCTAAACTGGGCAGTGCTTTTCCATCCCATGTTAGCAGTGGCGTAATCGCAAATGTTGAGGTGTCATAAGACTCAAGTACGCCGTACTCACTGAGTATATTATCGTAGGCTAATGTGTTTTTTAGCCATTTAAGTCCAGTATTGGTCTGTTGATTTTGATCAGCCAACAACATGGGGAAATTGGCATAAGGCGCTATAACTGTATTTTTCACGCCGTTTTGTGATGCAACAGCTTGAATACCTAACAGAGACTCATAGGAGTTTGCGGGAGTGTTTACAGAGGCGAAAAAGCCTCGATACTGATTTTTGTTCGAATAATCAGCTCTGACTTTTTCACTATTAAGAAACAAGTCACGGGTAATCTTGTAATCAAGGTAAGGCAAGATTAAAAATTTCCATTGCTCATGTGAAGAGAACGCCCATCCTTCTATCACAGTCAATATGTCACCTGTGGTCGCCGCATAATCCCGAGTATTAACAAACTTATTTGACCATAATAGTTGTTTTTGGGTTTCTGACAAATCAGGGCTAAACAGCGTCATAAAAACGGCCATTAATTCACCTTCGAAAGGGTCGGTCAATGCATAGCTATCTTTAATGTATAGCAGTTGTTCAGGTGGCAGAGAAGGATCAGGATTACCACTGGTATCGGTAAATTGACTGATACCGGATATCACATTGCGTTGCGTATCAAAAAACACGGTTTTAACATGTGTGGCCATCTTCTGAAAACGTTGTTCATAGCGACGTGCAATGTTGTCATATCCCATCTTATAGAGAGAGTGGTAAACAACAAATATTGACCAAGCCAATTGGCCATTATCCAATGCAGGCATCCTATCTTCCCATCCGCTGAGGGGATACATGCTGACTCCATTGCCTCTATCTTCTGAGATAAACCAAGGCAAAAATCCACCAAATGCTGGATATGCTGCATCAAACTGCTCATATGTTGTCACCTTTTGCTCAAGTGTGCTGAGCGCTTGGGTAACAGCATCTTCTGCATTATTTGTATTAGCTGCGTTAGTTGTATTAACTGTATTATCTGCTTCAACCCCAAAAAGTAATCGCTGCGCTCGATCATTTTCCAATACTACTTTTGCCAAAAAATTAAGGTGTAATGACTCTTTAGAGGCCGCACTAAATGGGGATGCTTTGCCAACTGGCTGTAAGGAAACACTATTTAGGAAAATACCATCTTGGGTCAGGAAAGTACTGTCGTTTACAGCAATACCTAATTGGAAGAAATTGGATTCCTTTAAAAGTAGTTCATTAATGTAACTGTTATCTTGAGCCACTTGTTCGGGGGCAAGGGGCTGACTAACCGTGTTAACGTTAATCTTAAAACTAGTCGTGGTTGACAGTCCTTGCTCATCAGTGGCGCTCACCGAAATGATTGTGCTGGTTTCGATAAAACCCGAAGACAAGCCAAACATAATATTTTTCTGCGAGTCAAACCTTATCCAATCAGGTAACGTGCCTTTAGTCGATTCAACAATGTTCAGGGTTAAACTGCCTTCATCGCTGAAACGTGCCTGCATATCTACTTGGAAAAACAAGCCAACTTCGGTGTTGATATTCTCAAACGCGATGTTGAGCTTTGGTGCTGCATTAGTCGGTAATACAGGGGTGAGATCTGTGGATTGTGAAGTTGCAGAACCACCTCCACAACTGCTTAATGTTAAAACCAAAAATATCCATCTTAATGTTTGGATGATTTTTAAGGAATAAAGCATCGATAAAAATAGTCTTTTTTGCATATTTAATTATTCACCACAGTAAAACTGATGCATGTTGAAGCGAGTATACCTTTGGCGAGTGACACATGCCCAAAATTTTATGAAGCAGTTTAAGTAACAATAAAAATACCTTAATCACCTCTACATTTGACTGAAAATAATACCCATCATAACCAAAAACCGAATCAAACTTATTTAAATCGATAAGACAAATGTAACTTTCACTTTAACTCTACAACTGGCAGATATATTCTAAGCAGCTTACTTATCAGTGCCAAGAATGTATCCACAATATGAACGACCCGATGTTAAACTCAGCAATCCCTAGTCCTTGTTATGTATGTGACGAAAAGGCACTTGAAGCCAATCTCCAGCTAATGCAACACGTCCAAAAAGAAAGTGGTGTGCAGATTATACTGGCCCTCAAGGGATTTTCTATGTGGTCAACCTTTGATTTGGTTGGTCAGTACTTGCAAGGCTCAACTGCCAGTGCGGTATGGGAAGCAAGATTGGGTAAAGAAGAAATAGGCAAACAAGTACATGCTTATTCACCCGCTTTTAAACCCAAAGATATAGATGAATTAATACACATAGTGAATCACATATCTTTTAATAGCTTAGGACAATGGAACAGATATAAACATCAGATCCTCAAAGCAGATGTATCAGCAGGTCTGCGAGTTAATCCAGAGCATCAAGAAGCCGAAACTGAACTTTACGATCCTAGTGCCCCAGGCTCACGCCTTGGCATCCGCGCACAGGATCTCCACAATGCAGACATAGCAGGTGTTGAAGGTTTACATATCCACAATTTATGTGAATCTGATTCCTTTGCCACCGAACGAACTATCAAAGCGGTAGAAGATAAATTTGGTAAATGGTTACCAGAGTTAAAATGGATTAACTTTGGGGGTGGTCATCTTATGACTCGTGATGGTTATGATGTTGAGCATCTTATAGACACATTAAAAACATTTAAGCAGCGTCACCCAAACCTGACCGTTATCCTCGAACCCGGCTCAGCTGTTGCATGGCAAACAGGTACATTAATTGCCGAGGTAGTTGATATCGTAGAAAACCATGACAAGATCGCTATTTTAGATATTTCTGCCACATCTCATATGCCAGATGTATTAGAAATGCCTTATCGCCCAGATGTGCGCGGTGCAGGTAAAGCAGGTGAAAAACCTTACACCTATAGGTTAGGTGGCAACTCTTGTTTAGCTGGTGATGCTATCGATTTATATAGCTTTGATCACGAATTACAAATAGGTGAGCGAATTATATTTGAGGATATGATGCACTATACCATGGTCAAAACCACATTTTTTAATGGTGTTGAACATCCCTCAATTGGTATTGTTCGTAAAGATGGTCGTTTTGAACTAGTGCGTAAATTTGAGTATCAAGACTTTAAAAACAAACTGTCTTAAATGTCATCTAAACACCTCTTTTTGTAAAACACACTTGACAAAAATTATTTTGAAGCTAAGCTAAGTCTCAAAGTAAAGCTTATTTTACTTTAAGACTTGAGAGTTTGACTTATGACTACTATTAAACACAGCGAAACTACTTGTACACAACATAACAACACAAAAACTTTAGCGCTTGCGTTATGGACGTTAGCATGGCTAATGAGTACCGCATTATTGCGATTTGGCGCAGAATATATTTGGGATTATCAAACTACTTACTCTATTTATGCCTTGTTACTTCACCTCACACTAGGTGTGGCCATGGTCGTGGCGAACGTTAAACATTTATCTAAAATTGACGAATTGCAACGTAAAATCACCATGGATGCTATGGGTATCACCTTAGGAGTCGGTTTGTTTGCAGGTATTGCTTATGAGCAATTAGAAGATATAAAGTTGATTAGCTACGAACCGGAAATCAACCACCTTATAATGCTAATGGCCATCACGTATATCATTACTATTTTCAACGGTAATAGGAAATATAAATGAAAAATCGCTTAAAAGTACTTCGGGCTGAACGAGATTGGACCCAAGCCGATTTAGCGAATGCTTTGCAAGTGTCACGACAAACTGCTAATGCCATCGAAAAAGGTAAGTTTGATCCTAGCTTACCCCTAGCATTTAAAATTGCTAGGCTCTTCAGTTTAACCGTTGAAGAAATATTTATTGATGAGCAGATCACCTAAGTACAATTTGCATCAGGAAAACATATTTAACTAGCGCATTATTGAGCAACTGGGGATGTTATGGCTATTAAGGTTTACATAGATGTAACGGGTCGTTTATTCTATGTACCATGCTAGTTGTTTAAATTACATTTACATTTACTTTCAGATTTAAGCACTCAAATATCTAACCATAAATCACAGTGCTCAACAAGGTGGTCAACATAGTGCCCAGTGCTGATATCACTTCTATTATACCTATAATCATAACCCTAGGGTTATCACTGTGGACCCGTAACGTTGTGATTGGCTTATTTTCAGGTGTGGTTACTGCTGTGATCATGCTGGTAGGATTTAACCCTTTAGATGTTATGACTACCTTGGTCAAAGAGCATTTAGTGATTACGCTTAGCGATAGCTACAATGCAGGGGTTATAGTGCTGTTGGTATTTATTGGAGGATTTGTGACCCTGATGGAAAAGTCAGGTGGCGGCCCAGCTTTTGCTGTGTCTATAGTACGCAAAATAAGTAGCAGAGGCCGCGCACAACTAGCAGCATGGTGCGGCGGGATTTTCATTTTCTATTCTGACTTAGGTACACCTCTGATTGTTGGTCCCGTGTTTCGCCCATTATTTGATAAACTCAAAATTTCCCGACAAAAACTGGCGTTTATTGTGGACTCTACCTCCTCACCCGTCGCAATTTTAGTGCCTTTTATTGGTTGGGGCATTTACATCATCAGTCTTTTGCAAAAAGAATTTGATACTGCAGGGCAAGACATATCAGCTTGGTATAGTTTCATTCAAACTATACCCTTTCAATTTTATTCAATTTTAGCCATCTTTATTGTGCCGGTACTGATCTATGCAGACTTAGATTTTGGCCCTATGGCCGAAGCGGAAAAAATAGCCAAACACCCTACAGAACTACAAAAGACTAAGCAAAATAAAGATCATATGCAGGCCTTCAGCCATAATAAAGCGCGGGCGTCATTTGTATTTATTCCTCTATTGATGATGGCTTCAGTGTTGTGTGCAGTGCTACTTCCATTAGGCTTCCCTTTTGAAAAAGTCGCTGGATCGACTTTTCGTGCAGCATTATCCAGTGCCTATTTTTTTGCCGCCATCACCTTAATGTTAATGATGGCTTATTACCAAGTCAGAACTTTAAGTGAAGGCATTAACCTGTATTTGCAAGGTATGGGCAATATGATGCAAGTAGCAGTGGTACTGATTTTAGCTTGGACATTCAGTGCACTAGGGAAGGAACTAGGGACAGCCACTTATATTGCCGAGCAAGCTCAACAAGGTTTTCCCTATTGGTTATTGCCGGCAGTGGCTTTTATGTTGTCTGGCATTATTTCTTTTAGTACTGGCTCGTCATGGGGCACCTTCGCCATCATGTTCCCTTTAATGATCCCCACTGCATTTGCCATAGAGGCTTCACTCGTAGTGAGCATTGCTGCGGTTTTATCTGGGGGCTTGTTTGGTGATCATTGCTCGCCTATTTCAGAAACAACCATACTTTCTTCCACTGGTTCAGGGTGTCACCAGTTTGAACATTTTAGAACCCAACTACCTTATGCTCTCACCAATGGCGCCATTGCTTTATGCTGTTTTATTTTTACTGGGTTTAATCCACACAGCTACTGGATTTTGATTGCCCTTACCGCACAAATTTTCGTTCTTTACCTGATCGCAAAAATGAAAATATTTAGGCCACAAGAGGCCAAATAAAATTGTGTAACGTCAAAACAGCATTAATCCTGCCCTACTCACTGTGAACATCCCTAAACCTCCTAAATAGACGACTAAAATGCCACACTACAAACTACTTTTTGGCATTTTCGACGCTTCTTTTAATCTTATATTAGATTGTTTTTCAAACACTGTACGCTCCTCGAAAGT
>JBNMPD010000174.1:0-6383 GCA_051276225.1 Flavobacteriales bacterium | reverse complement strand
TTAAACGTGATGTGGTAATTGATTTAGTTTGTTATCGTCGTCACGGACACAATGAAGCTGACGAGCCAAATGCCACTCAGCCTTTGATGTATCAAAAAATCAAAGTCCATCCTGTGCCACGGAAAATATACGCTGACCAGCTTATGGCTGAGGGCGTAATAGAAGCTCACGAAATTAATAAACTGGTTAGCGACTACCGTGCAGCACTCGACCATGGTGCCTGTGTCGTTGAAGAATGGCGCCCAATGACTGAACACTCAGTAGATTGGTCTCCGCACCTTGGACATGATTGGGACGTAGAGTACGACAGTGCAATCACTATCGAAAAGATCAAAGAATTAGGCAATAAGCTTTGCACTTTCCCAACCGAACATATACTACAGTCACGTGTCGCTAAGCTCTACAAAGATCGTGTATCCATGATAAACGGTGAAAAGGCATTGGATTGGGGCATGGCAGAAAATTTGGCTTACGCCGATATTGTTGATAGAGGTAGTCATATACGTTTGACAGGGCAAGACTCTGCTCGTGGAACTTTTTTCCATCGCCATGCCGTTCTGCATAATCAAACTGATGGTTCTGATTATATGCCATTGGCTAATTTGCACCCTGAACAAGGTAAAATGGAAATATACGATTCTGTCTTATCTGAAGCTGCTGTATTGGCGTTTGAGTTTGGTTACGCAACAGCAGAACCAGGAACATTGACTATTTGGGAAGCACAATTTGGTGACTTTGCCAACGGTGCTCAAGTTGTGATCGATCAGTTCTTAAGCTCCGGTGAAGCGAAGTGGGGTCGTTTATGCGGTTTAACTATGTTGTTACCTCATGGTTATGAAGGGCAAGGACCTGAGCATAGTTCTGCCAGATTAGAACGCTTTTTACAAATGTGTGCTGATCACAATTGGCAAGTATGTGTACCTTCGACGCCAGCTCAAGTATTTAATATGTTACGACGTCAGGCACATCGTCCGATGCGTAAACCACTTATTGTTATGTCACCTAAGTCTTTGTTGCGTCATCCTTTGGCTGTATCAAGCATTGAAGAATTAGCTGAGGGTGTGTTTCATAATATTATTGATGAAATAGATGATATTAACCCGAACGATGTCAAGCGTGTAGTGATGTGCTCAGGTAAGGTTTATTACGACTTGTTAGAGCAGCGTCGCAAGAATGAACAACGTGATGTGGCTATTATTCGGGTCGAACAACTGTATCCTTTCCCGCAAGCAGAATTTGGTCAAATTATGAGTAAATTCAAACACGTTAAAGATTGGATTTGGTGCCAAGAAGAACCACAAAATCAAGGTGCTTGGTATTGTAGTCAACATCATTTTTGGTCTGCGTTACCAAAAGCTGCCACATTAACGTATGCCGGTCGAAAAGCTTCCGCTTCACCTGCGGTAGGTTACATTACAGTTCACAACCAACAACAAAAAGATTTGGTTGATGATGCATTAACAATTAAATAAGGAACCAGTATGACAATAGAAATAAAAGTACCGGTATTACCTGAATCAGTGGCAGATGCATCCATCGCTACCTGGCATGTTAAGGTAGGCGAAAAAGTGAGTCGTGATCAAAATCTTGTAGATATTGAAACAGATAAAGTAGTGTTAGAAGTAGTTGCACCTGCAGATGGAGTTCTCAGTGAAATTATACATGCTGAAGGCGAAACAGTGTTAGGCGAACAAACTATTGCTAATTTTGAGGAAGGTGCAACTGCAAGTGTCTCCGTAAGTGCGGATATAAGTGTAAGCGCAAATTCTGCTCCTACTCAAGCCAGTCAACAATCTAGTCAATCAGCCAGTAATAAAGGTGAGTCAGTGGAAATCAAGGTACCAGTTTTGCCAGAGTCAGTGGCAGACGCAACAATTGCAACTTGGCATGTAAAGCCAGGTGAAGCCATTTCTCGTGATCAGAACTTGGTTGATATCGAGACTGATAAAGTAGTATTAGAAGTAGTCGCGCCTGCAGACGGCTCATTAAGTGAGATCTTAGCGCCAGAGGGCACAACAGTAAACGGCGAGCAAGTGATTGCTAATTTTGTTGCCGGTGCCGTCGCAAGTGCTGTTTCTGCAGCGCCTGTTACCGCCGCTATATCTGAAGAAAATGATGCGTTAAGTCCTTCAGTTCGCAGGCTATTGGCTGAAAAAGGCCTAGATGCATCTAAAATAAAAGGCACAGGTAAAGGTGGTCGCGTCACTAAAGAAGATGTTGAAAAGTCTTTGCAGGCGCCAGCAGTTAAATCTGTACCATCCGTACAACCTGCAGAAGTAGCTCCAGTTGTTGCCTTAGATAATCGAACCGACAAACGTGTGCCAATGACACGTTTACGTAAAACCATCGCCACTCGTTTGTTAGACGCAAAAAATAACACAGCCATGTTGACTACTTTTAACGAAGTAAACATGAAGCCAATTATGGACTTGCGTAAGCAATATCAAGAAAGTTTTGAAAAGCGTCACGGTATCCGTCTCGGTTTTATGTCTTTTTATGTAAAAGCGGTAACTGAAGCACTTAAACGTTTTCCTGAAGTAAATGCCTCTATTGACGGCGATGATATTTGTTATCATAACTATTTTGATATTTCTATTGCGGTATCGACTCCTCGCGGATTGGTAACGCCGGTACTTAAAGATACTGATTCATTAGGTATGGCTGGTATTGAAAGTGGTATCAGATCACTTGCTCTTAAAGGTCGTGATGGTAAATTGACTATGGCTGAGATGCAGGGCGGAAATTTCACTATTACTAATGGTGGCGTGTTTGGTTCTTTATTGTCGACACCCATTTTAAATCTTCCACAAAGCGCTATTTTGGGTATGCATAAAATCCAAGACAGGCCTATGGCAGTGAATGGCAAAGTAGAAATTTTACCAATGATGTATTTAGCTTTGTCTTACGATCACCGCATTATTGATGGTAAAGAGTCTGTTGGCTTTTTGGTGACCATCAAAGAAATGTTGGAAGATCCTACACGTCTGCTTCTTGACGTCTAAAAAGCAGTAGATGTGGAACTAATCGAGGCAGTTGAGGTGTGTCCCCAACTGCGTCTTCGTTGTTATTGTGTTACATAACAACATAAAAAATAAAGCGGCTAAGTAGCGGCTTTTCTTACATTAAACGGGTAGAAAAACCATGAATTTGCATGAATATCAAGGCAAGCAATTGTTTAAAGAGTACGGCTTGCCAGTCTCTGACGGGATAGCAGCTTCGTCTCCAGAAGAAGCTGTAGCCGCCGCTGATAAAATTGGCGGCACTGAGTGGGTAGTCAAATGCCAAGTTCACGCAGGTGGCCGCGGTAAGGCTGGCGGCGTAAAACTGGTTAAAACTAAAGAAGAAATTAAAGCCTTCGCTGAAAAGTGGTTAGGTCAAAAATTAGTGACGTTCCAGACGGATGAACATGGTCAGCCAGTAACCAAAATTCTGGTTGAAACATGTACTGACATCGCTGATGAGTTGTATTTAGGTGCGGTGGTTGATCGTACTTCACGTCGCATTGTTTTCATGGCGTCAACTGAGGGTGGTGTTGAAATTGAAACAGTTGCTGAAGAGACTCCTGAAAAGATTATAAAAGCTGCAATCGATCCTATCGTTGGTGCACAACCTTACCAAGCCCGTGAAATGGCGTTTAAATTGGGCCTTAAAGGCGTACAAATTAAACAATTCACTAAGATATTTCTTGGCCTGGCAAAAATGTTTGTTGACCTAGATATCGCGCTTATTGAAATCAACCCATTAGTGATTAAAGCTGACGGCGATATTCATTGCCTAGACGCTAAAGTCGCTATCGATGGCAATGCAGCCTATCGCCAACCTAAAGTTGCAGCTATGCACGATCCATCACAAGATGATGCGCGTGAAGCAGAAGCGGCTAAATGGGAACTTAACTATGTGGCACTAGACGGAAACGTTGGCTGTATGGTCAACGGCGCTGGTCTTGCTATGGGTACTATGGATATTGTAAACCTTCATGGTGGCAAACCAGCTAACTTCCTCGATGTGGGCGGCGGTGCAACCAAAGAGCGTGTTGCTGAAGCATTCAAAATCATTCTTTCTGACAGCAATGTGAATGCTGTATTGGTTAATATTTTTGGTGGCATTGTACGTTGTGACATGATTGCTGAAGGTATTATCGGTGCAGTAAAAGAAGTGGGTGTAAACGTACCCGTTGTGGTTCGTCTTGAAGGCACTAATGCTGAACTAGGTCGCGAAGTATTGGCCAGTTCAGGTCTTGATATCATTGCTGCAAGCAGTTTAACTGATGCAGCCAAGCTAGTTGTTAAAGCCGCGGAGGGCAAATAATGTCTGTATTAATAAATAAAGACACCAAAGTCATCTGTCAGGGTTTTACTGGTGGTCAAGGTACTTTCCATTCAGAACAAGCCATCGCTTATGGTACAAAAATGGTTGGCGGCGTAACGCCAGGTAAAGGCGGCACTACGCACCTTGATTTACCTGTGTTTAATACAGTGCGTGAAGCGGTAGAAAAAACAGGCGCAACAGCTTCTGTTATCTATGTGCCTGCAGCATTTTGTAAAGATTCAATTGTTGAAGCAGCTGATGCTGGAATCGAACTGATTGTTTGTATCACTGAAGGTATCCCGACTTTAGATATGTTGTTTGTGAAAGAGTATGTAGACGCTAAAGGCGTGCGCATGATCGGACCAAACTGCCCAGGTGTTATCACTCCCGGTGAATGCAAAATCGGTATCATGCCCGGTCATATTCATATGCCTGGTAAAGTAGGTATTGTTTCTCGTTCTGGTACGTTAACGTACGAAGCAGTGAAACAAACCACTGATGAAGGTTTTGGTCAATCTACGTGTGTAGGTATTGGCGGCGACCCTATCCCTGGCTCAAACTTCATTGATATTTTAAGAATGTTTCAAGATGATCCTAAGACTGAAGCGATTGTTATGATAGGTGAGATTGGTGGTTCTGCTGAAGAAGAAGCGGCTGAATTTATCAAAGCTCACGTTACTAAACCTGTTGTTTCATACATTGCTGGTGTTACTGCACCTGAAGGCAAACGTATGGGCCATGCCGGTGCGATTATCGCAGGCGGCAAAGGCACAGCTGAAGAGAAGTTTAAAGCGCTAGAAGCTGCAGGTGTTAAAACTGTTCGTTCATTAGCTGATATTGGTAAAGGTTTACGCGAAATTACCGGCTGGTAGTATAAACGATTAATCTATACCTAAATAAGCCCGCCATAAAGCGGGCTTTTTATTACAATAATATGTTTTTTTACTACCCAACAGCATGTCGCCCCGTTGGTGTGGCCTGTGATATTTGCTATAGATGTTGTCTTATGGGCTTCTTTATTTACATAGGTGTCACTATTGCTTCTGTTGCACCTGTAGCCGGACAAATAGCGCCAAATAGATAAGAATATTGAAATTGCTGCTGCCTAACGGCTCGTGGTCTTGAGCCTTTTTCAACCCATAACCTTGGTGTAGTATTTTGTTGACCAAATCTCGGTTCATCTTGAAACCAAATATCTATACTCGATCTATCATGATCTTTAGGGATCACTTCAGTTTTGAATTTTTTTAAAACTCTCCTGAATTTCTTGTGACTGTTTTGAGTGATTAGAACGACTGGTTATCCAAGAAAATCTTAGTGAATTTAGTCGCCTATAAATATTGTCTAAACAATAAGTGACTCCAAATTCTTTTTTAATGTAGCTAACTAAGTATTGTCCTGTAAGGCGACCGCCATTAGGTTTGATGCCATTCGCTATTACGTATTCTTTAAAGGTAATCAGTTGCTCAGTTGCTCAGGTGTCAAATGACAAGGTCTACCTGTTCGAGGTTTCTCTTTTAAGCCATCGAGTCCATTTTCATAGAAATTTTTAGCCCAATCATTAACTGCCTTACGGCTACTCTTTAAATATATAGCGGTTTTGGCTCTGTTAGCTCCCTCTTTTATGTGTAAAAGTGCGAGTAAGCGAATGCGTATTCGACCATTATTCTATTTAGCGATGAGAGCTTTGATATCTAACGGTTTCAGCTTATCTTCGAGTTGTTTTTGGGAAATATATTTCACGTCACTATTAGATCATAAATTTAATCTAGTTGATATCATACTATGGCTGTCATAATGACTTTTTTATGGATGCTGTCTTATCAATTAATAAAATGCGCAATAAAATAGAAAGTTCGAACTGGATACAATTCTTGATAATATACTGAGGAGATATTTTAATTCATGCTTATGAGGGGTGAACATAACTTTTATGCACAATGTGTGACGTTGTTGAATGGATACGACTCCCTTAGTTAAGACATAATAGTCTTAACAGGAGATAGATAATGACAGCACGTAAGAAATATTCAAAAGAATTCAAGCTGGATGCCATCGCCTTGGTGGTAGAGCAA
>JBNMPD010000173.1:0-6461 GCA_051276225.1 Flavobacteriales bacterium | reverse complement strand
GCAGACTTGCTGATGTATAGCCAAAATTATAGTGATGTCATGATGCCAGCTCAGGAATAAAACTTAATAGGCTTAAAGATTGCCTGAATGAGTACAATCTACAAACTGACGTGTTCATAAGTGAGGGTTTTATTACTCTGCAGGAAATAATATTTCTTGCTGTAATAACTGCTGTAACACTTGTTGCAGTGATCCAGTGATTTGTTGTACGTTAAGCTGTGGCATGGCATCAATCATTGTTTTAGTGAGTGAATCAACAGTTGCCACACCGTGTTGCATAATGGTGTTTAATAAGTGTGCTGATACCGCATTAACTAAGGTGAAATTCACCTCATCTGTGGCATCTCGATAAACCACCAAATACACTATTTCGCTTGCCTGTGTGGGACAAAAGTCAGCACTTATTTGATGAACGGGATATTGATAACTGACCAGACTCGCCAAGTCCGACATCTGAACTTTAGTTATCGGTGAAAGCCCATCCCATGTTTTAACTATTTGATTCGACTTTCGAACACTTACATCTAACTCTAACCATTCGTAATGTGCCAATTCACGCATAAAAACTGGGTCGGACTCACTGAGTTCGTATTCATTACTTAAGTATTCTACAAATTCTTTACTAATATCGATGAAATATGGAGAGCGACATTCATACTCAATAAAAAAAGTTCGCGCTAATTCTTTCCATTGTGGTTCACAATACACACTTTCCAAGACAGGGAATCCTGAACTAAGGAAACTTAAAATGTTATTAAAAAACAACTCTCGATAAATTTTTAAACGCCGGTCTTCAATACCACTACCAAACGGATTAGCTTGAGGATTTTTTATATGCTGAATAAAAGCATGTTGTGTTGCTTTTAAAGACGTCATTAAGCTCTAAATAATGTGGGTTGTTTGCCAGACTCTTGCTGCTGCACTTGCAACTGAATAGTTCTTATTTTTTCCATTTCTATTAATAACTCACTGATGGGTGGGATATTAAAATCTCTTTCTAACAACGTGGGAAAAACACCATGGATTTCATAGGCTTTTTTAAGTAGTCGCCACACCGGTTCAATAACATCGGAGCCATGGGTATCAATTTTTAGATCATCGGCTTCGTCATAATGTCCAGCAATATGCCCGTACACAATTTTGCCACTAGGCATGGCAGACAAAAAAGATTCCGCATCATAATTATGATTAATAGAATTCACATAAATATTATTAACATCTAACAACATCAAACACCCTGACTCATTAAGCACAGATAATGTGAACTCTTGTTCAGTCATCTCTTGTCCGGGTGCAGCATAATAAGATACATTTTCTAATAAAAGCGGCCTCTCAATAATATCTTGCACTTGTTTTACCCGTTCAACGACATATTTAACGGCTTCTTCAGTAAACGGAATGGGCATCAGATCATAAAGATGACCTTGACCTGAGCAATAACTTAAATGTTCGCTGTAGTATAAAACATGGTGCCTATCTAAAAACGCTTTAACCTCTTTTACAAAGTTAATATCAAGAGGTTCAGGGCTGCCAATAGATAAAGACAAACCGTGGCTAACAAAATTACAGGCAGAGGTAAATTGGTTAAGGTTTTTCTGATACTTGCCTCCAAGAGGGATCCAGTTTTCTGGCGCAACCTCCCAAAAATCGACAGAAGTAGGAATATCAGGTAATAACTCATCAAGCATTTCTCGGCGTAATCCCAAGCCTACCCCTGAAAGATGTTTATTCATCATTAGACTTGTCACCCTGATTTTTTTCTAAAATAAAGGCCGACACTCGTCGACCTCTATCATTTTTTGAATTTGGTTTGGTATTAATTAAGCTTGGCCACCACATTTGCCTTCGCCACATTTACCTTCTTTCATGGTCTTAGCTGCTTTTTCGACTTTATCTCCACCACATTTGCCTTCGCCGCATTTGCCCTCTTTCATGGTCTTGGATGCTTTTTCAGCTTTATCTCCACCACATTTGCCTTCGCCGCATTTGCCCTCTTTCATGGTCTTGGCTGCTTTTTCGGCTTTATCTCCACCACATTTGCCTTCGCCGCATTTACCTTCTTTCATAGTTTTAGCTGCTTTTTCGGCTTTATCTCCACCACATTTGCCTTCGCCGCATTTACCTTCTTTCATGGTCTTGGCTGCTTTTTCAGCTTTATCTCCACCACATTTGCCTTCGCCACATTTACCTTCTTTAGCACTTTGCATGTAGCCAGATTCTAAGGAATTAACGCTAAATGGGTTAGTATTCGCTTGAACACTAATTGAAGCAAGTGAGCCAATAACCACTGCGCCGAGTGCAGTAGCGATTGCTGTTTTTTTTATTTTTTGCATATTGGTTTTCCTTCAGAAATAATAGTTAATCAAAATACGATTGTTATACACGGTCGTAAAACAAGATTGTAGAAATTATAAAACACGTTTATCTGTTTTCAAAATATTAGACCTAACTGCACGAATTATTATTTCAGCTTTTTTACGAAACCATGTTTTTTAGTGAACAACTCGGTGTTACGACAACAAAACTATCATAAAAGATAGGGATTATTTATATCAAACGGCTTCTTCATTTTCTTCACCGGTACGAATACGAATTACACGTTCCACTTCATAAACAAATATTTTACCATCACCTATTTTTCCAGTTTGCGCTGTTTTCATAATAGCTTCAATACAACGCTCAACTTGTTCATCTGCAACTATCAACTCAACTTTAACCTTGGGCAAAAAATCAACATTATATTCAGCACCACGATACAATTCCGTATGCCCTTTTTGACGTCCAAAACCTTTTACCTCGGTTACAGTCATGCCATTAACACCCACTTCTGACAATGCCTCACGAACGTCATCCAATTTAAATGGTTTGATTACCGCTTCAATTTTTTTCATTTTATGTCCCAATTAGTGTGGCTTATTAATTTAAATCATTAGTCATATATGGTTGGTATAGGAATGCGTTTATGC
Source organism: Flavobacteriales bacterium (assembly GCA_051276225.1). Lineage (GTDB taxonomy): Bacteria > Pseudomonadota > Gammaproteobacteria > Enterobacterales > Alteromonadaceae > Paraglaciecola. Next base: position 3,495 of record JBNMPD010000173.1, on the reverse strand, counting down.
TGTGTTTTCTCAAAAATAGCAACCAGCTTTTCAACAATATCATCTGCTACAAGTTTGCCTTCTAAAAAATCATCTATTTGTTCATAACTCATTCCTAATGACTGCTCATCAGATTTTTGTGGCGCTAACGTTTCTAAATCAGCGGTTGGAGCTTTATTAATAATATGTGCTGGCGCACCTAAAAATTCTGCAATTTGTCTCACTTGACGTTTATTTAGACCAAATAAAGGGGCAAGGTCGCATGCACCATCACCATACTTGGTGTAGAAACCCGTAATATTTTCTGCTGAATGATCTGTTCCTAAAACTAGACCATCGAGTAAACCGGCAACTTGATACTGCGTCACCATTCGGGTTCGCGCTTTAACGTTACCTTTGACAAAATCTTGTTTACTTTTACTATCAGGCAATAAATTGATGCTCTGCATAGCAATACGTGTTTGCAGATCAATCGCGTCCACACCAGGTTGCACATTCACTGTTAAGCTATGGCAGGGCTGAATGAAATCGATTGAAGCTTGAGCGTCAATTTCGTCTGCTTGCACGTTGTATGGTAATCTTACTGCTATAAATTGATATTGTTTTTTATGCTCTTGATTGAGTTGATTAACTGCAAGTTGGGCCAACCTTCCCAAGGTGCACGAATCTATTCCCCCACTTATACCCAAAACCAAAACGTTCATACCGCTGTTTATAAGCTGAGATTTAATAAAATCGACTCGACGCTCAACTTCAAAATTAACATCGATTTTAGGTAAGACCCGCATTTCTTCTATCACAGTACTGGTTTGCATTTTTTACCTCGATGATGTTACGCCTGTCAAAAATTTCGACTAGGAGGAGTTACCGTCGTTAATATTAACGAGCAGTGGAAAATTTAAAGGGTAACTACAGTTTAACATTACCTACTTATGTATGTTAATCACAACCTTTGGACACTATTTCATACCTTAAAAGTTCAAATATAGTTTATCTTAGTTGTACAAATATTGGAGCTAATAACGTGAAACAGCAAAAAGGTGTAACACTGATCGAGTTAATGATCACCGTTTCCATTGTTGCAATAATACTGGCATTTGTAAGCCCAAGTATTCAAAGCATCTTAATAAACAATAAAATTGTGGCAGAAATCAACGAAACAAGCTCGTTGATTCAATATGCCAGACACCATGCAATAGATGAACAAGCCCAAGTTGTGGTGTGTCCATCTAAAGATTACTCTGCATGCTCATCAGACTGGAATGATCCAAAAATAGTGTTTATTGACGACGACAATAACGCCATTCGGGGTGCCACAGAAGATTTATTAGTCACTACAGGTGCAACGTCTGGGACTAGTCTGATGACCAACTCAACCAATATCATTATGTTTGCCGGAACTGGCGAAGCGAATCTAGCGACTGAAATTTTACTTTGTCATAAAGATGGCAAAGCAGAATACGCTCGTTCATTATCAGTTTCGTTGCAAGGAAGAGTTAAAATGAGTACTGATAGTGACAGAAATGGCGTAAACGAAAATGCTGCTGGTACCGAACTTTTATGCTAAGTGTCAACGCGAAGTAGATTAATAATAATTTTTTTCAAGTTGCCCTTAGCAATTAACTATCCACTCATAACGGCTACAGTTAAATTATAGCTAAACGCATAAAATGGAAAAACGCACACTTTTCATTCGAGCAAACAGCTAAGTTCTAAACACTAACATTTATAAAAAATTTCCCACTTGTCATATTATGTTCCTATTGTTGCCCTACTATGCTCAGATCAATGTTAATACATTGGCAATCATTATATCTGAATCATAAAAGGAGTAAATATGCGGTTACTGCATACCATGCTGCGGGTCGGCAATCTTCAAACCTCAATTGACTTCTACACCCATCTTATGGGAATGAAACTGCTTAGGCAAAGTGAAAACAAAGAATACCAGTATACTTTGGCTTTTGTTGGTTATGCTGAAGAATCGGAAACTACTGTGTTAGAACTGACCTATAACTGGGGTAAGAGTCAGTACGACATAGGTGAAGCCTATGGTCATATTGCTATCGAAGTAGATGATATTTATGCCCTTTGTGCATCTATTGAGCAACAAGGTGGCGACGTATATCGTAAACCAGGTCCAGTAAAAGGTGGCAAAACGGTTATCGCTTTTGTACGTGATCCAGACGGCTATGCTATCGAATTAATTGAAAATAAATAAGTGAGCATTATGAAATTATACCTTTTAGGATTATTAATTATGGCCTCTGCTTGCCAAGTGACCCCCTCTAAACCTTTGGACATTGCTACTAAACCTTTGGTCGTTGCACATCGAGGTGCACCGGGTTATTTACCTGAACATACCCTTGAGTCTGTTACCTTAGCTTATTCGCAAGGTGCTGATTTTATAGAGCAAGATTTGGTTGTAACGAAAGATTCAAAAATAGTGGTTTTACATGATATTCACCTTGAAACAGTGACCAACGTAGAGCAAGTTTTCCCCAGCAGAAAACGTTCAGATGGACGTTATTATGCCTTAGATTTTACTTTGGCTGAATTAAAGATCCTTAATGTACATGAACGACAAGATGCACAAGGCAAGCAGGTATTCCCCAATCGTTATCAAGGAGAAGGTACTTTTCACATTGCCACTTTTGAAGAACAAATTGAATTGATCCAGCAACTCAATCGACAGTTAAATAAAACTACCGGTTTCTATCCAGAAATAAAATCACCTGCATGGCATAGAGAACAAGGCGTGGACATAAGCCAACTGGTTATGGCTGTTTTACGTAAACATCAGTTGGATGATGCAGATAAAGCCATATATGTGCAGTGTTTCGATTTTGCTGAGACTCAGCGATTACGTAATGATCTAGAGGTGAAAGTAAAACTAATACAACTCATTGGCGAAAACGACTGGCAAGAGTCACCTACCGATTATGACTTTTTAAAAACGCCACTTGGTTTAGAGGCCATCGCTAACGTCGCCCAAGGCATCGGCCCTTGGATACCACAACTGATCGATTTTAAAACGATGCAACCTACAGCCTTCGTCAAACAGGCACATATAGCGGGCCTTCAAGTTCATCCTTATACTTTTCGAAAGGATGCATTGCCAGACAATGTTAACCAAACACAAACATTAAACATGTTGTTTGAAGAGTTAAAAGTTGACGGGGTATTCACTGACTTCACTGACACTGTGGTTAGTTATCTGGCAAAATAACCCACACTGATTGTTATTAATGATAAAAAGTCTCTGCCTTGCAGGGACTTTTTTATTCACATGATTTTAATGCGTTTCTTAAAAAGGAGTATTAAAACTAAAGCATAATCAAACATCACGTCTCAAGTAAGATGTACAAAAATTAATTTTCAACCTCGTTAAATAAGATTAATCTTGGTGCTACCGTTTATAAGTGATAAACCAATTATACGCTTAACTCAAAATTGCCAATTAGCGTATTTTGTCCATTAATTATCACTTCAACCTTATGACATCCTGGGTACAAA
>JBNMPD010000172.1:0-6484 GCA_051276225.1 Flavobacteriales bacterium | reverse complement strand
ACAACAAGCGCTGTAATCACGGGCTTTGCAATTCAAGGCCGTTCAACAATTTTTAACTCTGAACTATTCTTGCTAGTAAATCTTTTTTAACTTAATAAAAATAGATCGAACACAAAGAATTTTATTTCAAAATATTTACACGACCACTCTTAATGGCAGGTAAACACGATGTTTGATTTAACAAATAAAACATCAAATCATAAAAGTTATAGATAACGCACGGCAACAAAAAGTTATAGAAACTCATACGTAAGTATTAAATTACAGATTTTTCAATCATTCTCAATGCTCCTTAATAGAATTATAAATTATGCTGTAATTCAAGTAATAACGGCTAAATCAGGTTACTAACCGAGGACTTAACCATGTTGAAAATAGTTAAAACTTCAATTGCTATCACAACCGCATTTTTAATATTTTCTGGCAATGTGCATGCTGATATTAATGATGCATTACAAAATATATGTAACATCGTTAAAGCAGATGACAAACGTGAACTACGTAGAAAAATGAAACGTGTTCAATCAGATTTTCGACTCAAGCTTAAGGATTATTACACAGGGGTATCTTGTGGTGGTAACAGTCTTATTCGAACAGCTATGCTTAACGATGCAGTTGAAACGGGTACCTTAATGGTTAAAAAAATGCCAAGAGGTGATTTAACATCCCCTGAGAAAGACGGTAAAACAATATTAGATTGGGCTTCTGACAATGGTTTAGATGCTTCACCCATTGTTGCTGCACTTAACGACAGAATTTAAACTTAGAGCTGAGCAAAAGATGGTTCTTGAACGAACTTGGGTATGGCCACCGAAACGTTCAACATGGTAGGTAGTTGCTTTTTGTATCAACTAACCCTAGGAAAACGGCTTCTTTTGAGGTCGTTTTTTATACGAATATAAAAACACGCTCCACAGGGGATTACGGGCAATGTGGGTTCGAAAGCTAAACAAAAGATTATTTACCACAGAGAAAGATGAGGAAAAGGAGGTAAAAAAGGAGACGATGTTTAGTTTAGGCTACTTATTCTCGGTATATCTCGGCCAAACTTATTCATTTTAACAATCGACCCCATTTTATCTTGGGTCCTGCCTTTACGCCGAAGCTGCAATTTACTTTTGCTTTTTCTCCTTATCCTCCATATCTTCTGTGGTTCAAAAGCTCTTTTTTTTAGTCTTTAACTGCTAATTTGATTACCCATTTGCAAGGCGCTCGGTCTAATCTGTGATAGCGCAAATAAGTTTTAGTTTTAGTTTTAGTTTTAGTTTTAGTTAAAGACTCGCAGTCTATAAAACTCGTCACTACTTTATTTATCATCATCATCATCGGCATAACCCAACAAATTATGATCCAGCTTTTTATTACTCTGAACGCCTAGTTTACGGAACTGTTCCACTTGCCTTACAAGGTTACCTTTGCCTGTGGATAATTTATTCATTGCAGCATCGTAACTCTTTTGGCTTGACTCGATGGCTTTACCCACTTTGTCCATATCAACTATAAAACCATGGAACTTGTCGTATAACTTGGCGGCGTTATCGGCAATTTTCTGTGCGTTTTGGTTTTGATACTCGTACTGCCAAATGTTATTAATGGTGCGTAATGCCACCAGCAAGTTAGTTGGGCTAACCAACATAATATTGTTGTCAAAAGCCAGCTTCATTAACTCAGGAGCTTGATCTGCACCAAGCAAAAACGCAGATTCAATGGGGATAAACATCAACACATAATCAAGAGTACGAATACCTTTTAAATCCTGATAATCTTTTTTACCGAGTTCTTTTATATGATTTCGCAACGAGTTGACATGTTCTTTTAAATGCACAGCGCGGGCTAATTCATCATCATGCTCATTAAAATATCGCTCATAAGCAGCTAGGGATACTTTGGAATCAATCACCACATCTTTATCATTTGGTAAATGCACAACAACATCTGGCTGATAACTTTTTCCATACTCATTTTTTAATGCAACTTGTGTATCAAACTCATGCCCTTCGCGTAATCCAGATTCTTTTAATACTCTTTCTAAAACCACCTCACCCCAGTTACCTTGCACTTTATTGTCACCTTTTAAGGCTTTGGTTAAGGCAGCTGCATCGTGAGTAATTTGCTGGTTAAGTTCTTTTAAACCTAAAATTTCAGTTTTGAGGGATGCCCGCTCCTGCCCTTCTTTAACATATTGATCTGTAACTTGCTTTTTAAAGCCTTCAATCTGTTCTTTTAAAGGTGACAAAATAGAATCTAAACCAGCCTTGCTTGATTGACTGAACTTTTCTTGTTTTTGTTCAAAAATCTTATTGGCAATGTTCTCGAACTGTTCTTGTAAACGTTTTTCGGCTACTTCTAACAACAGTAATTTATCTTTGCTAGCAATTTGCTCTTGTTCAAATCGGGCAGCCTGTGACTCAAGTTGGGTGCGTAATTCAGCTGCAAGTTTGCTACTTTGTTGATATTGCTGTTGCCAGTAGTTTTTTTCTATTTCTAACTCAGCAATCCTTTCTATTCGTTGAGTCAACCGACCCAATTTATTTTGTGTATTCATTTGTTCTTGTTGAGCTAATTGTTGCTCTGAGGTTTGCGCTTTTATCATCAAATGTTGCTGTTCAAGTTGGTCTCTTAATTGAGTTTCTTGTTGAGTTGCAAACATACTGTTCTGTTCAATTGTCTGCTGAGCTCTCTTTTTAGCTCTATTGCCAGTAACGAGCCCACCAATCAAACATCCAAGTAAAAATAGACTGACAAAAATGGATAGTAAAATAGGGTCGTTAAATTGACTCATAGTATTGACTCATAATGAGATGTTCCGCTTTTGATTAAATTTTACTGATGAAAAAGCGATAAATTAGCTCTGTAACTTACCGCCGGTAATATGAAAGGTAACTAGGCCCTAGCTAAAAATGACTACTTTTCCATTTCCGCTATTTTGATTTTCCAAATAGCGGGGCCTGTTTCATGAGCATTGGCCCCTGTGCTATCAACAGCGACAGTAACTGGCATATCTTCAACGTCAAATTCATAAATTGCTTCCATACCTAAATCTTCGAAAGCTACCACACGAGACTTTTTAATTGCTTTAGACACTAAATATGCAGCACCGCCTACAGCCATTAGATATACCGACTTGTGTTTGGCGATACTTTTAACTGTAGCAGGGCCACGCTCAGCTTTACCAATCATACCTATCAAGCCAGTTTTTTCTAACATCATGTCGGTCCACTTATCCATTCGTGTGGCGGTAGTAGGTCCTGCTGGCCCAACAACTTCGTCACGCACTGCATCCACAGGTCCAACGTAATAAATAAATCGGTTAGTTAAATCGACACCTTCAGGCAGACCTTCACCGTTATCCAGCATGGTTTGAATACGTTTGTGCGCGGCATCGCGACCGGTTAACATTTTACCTGACAGTAATACTGTTTCGCCTACTTTCCAATCTTGAATATCTTGTTTGGTGACCGTATTTAAATCGACACGGCGTGTTCCTTCAGCTACATCCCAGGTCACTTTTGGCCAATCTTCTAATTTAGGCGGTGCAAACGCAGCAGGTCCTGAACCATCTAGATGAAAGTGTGCATGACGGGTCGCCGCACAATTGGGTATCATCGCAACGGGTTTAGATGCTGCATGAGTTGGCATGGATTTGATTTTGACATCCACCACTGTAGTTAATCCACCTAACCCTTGAGCACCAATACCTAAGTCGTTAACTTTCTTATAAATGTCTAAACGCAGTTTCTCTTCAGTGGTTTCGGCACCTCTATCGATCAATTCTTGTATATCAACCGGATCCATTAAACTTTCTTTAGCTAGCACTGCCGCTTTTTCTGCAGTACCGCCAATGCCTATACCCAGCATTCCAGGTGGACACCATCCAGCACCCATAGTAGGTAAGGTTTTAACTACCCAGTCGGCTATGTCATCACTCGGATTTAACATGACCATTTTAGATTTATTTTCAGAGCCACCACCTTTAGCAGCAATCATTACGTCAATCTCACTGCCAGGCACAGTATCGATATGCACAACAGCGGGTGTGTTATCTTTGGTATTGATTCTTTTGCCCGCAGGATCGGACACAATTGACGCACGTAATGGATTATCAGGATTTAAATATGCACGGCGAGTACCTTCATCAACCATTTCTTGAACGGTTAAATCAGTTTTATCCCATTGCACACCCATACCAATTTTAACAAAACAGGTGACAATACCGGTATCTTGGCACAAAGGGCGCTTACCCTCAGCCGACATACGCGAATTGATCAGTATTTGTGCCATGGCATCTTTTGCCGCCTGACTTTGCTCTTTATTGTAAGCTTTTTCGACTGCTTTGATGTAATCAAGGGGGTGGTAATAAGAAATAAACTGCAAAGACTCTTCAATACTATCGATAAAGTCTTGCTGACGGATAACTGTCATAGATGCCTCATGAATTTTCTGGGTTAAGTTTTCTCTACTTGCTATGATAACGCGAACACGTAATTTGCTCCATGACAATTCAACAGTGGTGAGCAGTAACATATCAGCCTTTTTGAGATATATAAAAGTAGTCACCATGAACAACCTTACATATTCATTAACAGTACGTCCGCTTAATTTACCTAGCAGCTATTCTACGGCAGACATTTTTTCTCATTTTGCAGACAAACACTGGGCGATGTTCTTAGACTCTTCGGACAGCCAACATCCAGATGGCCGCTTCGACATCATGGTTGCTGACCCAATTGCTACTATCACCACAACGGGTATTACTAACAGTCTGTGGCAACAAGACACTAATCAAAGCCAAGAAAACTCAAACAATCCTTTATCTTTGGTGCAAGGTTTGCTTGAAAAATATATGCCGAGTAATTACGTTACGCGGACTCACGACATTGCATTGCCTTTTATGGCAGGTGCACTGGGCTTATTTGGTTATGATTTAGGCAAACTTTTTGAGCCTTTACCTAATAAAAATGCAGACGAATATTCTACTCCCGATATGGCAGTGGGCATTTATGCTTGGAGCATCATAAAAGACAATCTTAAGCAGCGGTTTTACCTGTGTTATTTAGACCAATATTCTCACCCCAGTGTCGAGGATATTCAACGATTGGTTAACAATGGTAAATCGCCACACTCATTTAGATTAACCAGTCAATGGCAAGCTAATATGAGCCAAGATCAATATACACAAAAATTATCATCTATTTCGTCCTACTTGCAGGCTGGTGACTGTTACCAAATTAACTTAGCTCAGCGTTTTTCAGCCAATTATACTGGTGACGAATGGCAAGCTTACCAACGTTTAAGAACGGCGAATCAAGCTCCATTTTCTGCATTTATTCGCTTAGCGGATAGTGTAGTAATGAGTATTTCACCCGAACGATTCTTATCAGTGAATCAACGAGTGGTGCAAACAAAACCCATTAAAGGAACGAGGCCACGTAGTAACAACGCCATAGAAGATCAACAACAAATCGAATCGTTATTGAGTGCCGAGAAAGACCGTGCGGAAAACTTGATGATTGTAGATTTACTGCGCAATGATTTAAGCAAACATTGCCAACCGGGCAGTGTTAAGGTTCCTGAGTTATTTAAATTAGAAAGTTTTGCTGCTGTCCATCATTTAGTCAGTACAGTCACAGGTAAGCTTAAAGTAACCAGTAGCGCTCTAGATTTATTACAAGGCGCATTTCCTGGCGGCTCCATCACCGGTGCACCAAAAGTTCGCGCCATGCAAATAATTGACGAACTTGAGCCCAATAACCGCAATATATACTGCGGAAGTATTGGCTATCTAGGCGTGTTTGGCGACATGGACACCAATATTTGTATACGCACCTTATTATGTGAAAAATCAAACCACCAGCAAACAATGCATTGTTGGGCAGGCGGCGGCATTGTGCTTGACTCAAATGCTAAAGATGAATACCAAGAGAGCTTAGACAAAGTATCAAAAATACTCCCTATTTTGAGTTTCGACTCTTCCTTATTGATGCTTGGATAATGACCCATGGATAAAGCACAATTTCTCACTCGTTTTCATCATGCCAAGCAGATTGGTCGTGAAGCTGACTTTCCGCTTAAAGAGCCCGGTAAACCAGCTGCGGTGTTATTGCCTATTATGGAATACAAGCATGAACTGACCGTACTATTTACAGTCAGAGCCAGTCACTTAAAGCACCATGCTGGTCAAGTGAGTTTTCCTGGGGGTAAACAGGAGTCATATGATGACTCGTTAGTCAAAACGGCTTTGCGTGAAACCCATGAGGAAGTAGGTTTATCACCCAATAAAGTACAAATTGTTGGTAACTTACCTTTGTATCGCACAGTGAGTCGTTATGAAGTGTTACCTTATATCGGATTTATTTGTGCTCCAACAAGCTTAACTTTAGATAAAAATGAAGTAGAAAGTACCTTTGAAGTGCCATTGAGTTTTTTAATGGATCAGCGTAATCATCTAATCCATTGGGTTAAACGCAAAAATGGGCAATTTCCG
>JBNMPD010000171.1:0-6611 GCA_051276225.1 Flavobacteriales bacterium | reverse complement strand
AACAACCAAGAATTGAATGGATAACTTTAGGCGACTTTGTGGATGCAGAATTATTTCTTATTACCACTATGCTGTTTCCCCCAAGTGAAAAATTGCAAAAAAACCAATTAATAATAGGTAGACTATTTTTGCTAGATCAATACGTCTATTTTCCTATGAAAAGCACTTCTTAACCGATGATATAAGGAAGTATAATGACTGCTATTAAATTACTTGAAAAACTAGTTGCAGATGCGACATATGATCCAAACCTGTTGAGTCAAGAAGACATAAATACTCTTGAAAATATCATTCAGAAGGCTAAAGTAAATTAATATTTTAAGGATACTACTGATACTTTTAATTTTCATCACCGTTAGTGATTCGCATGCTGACGACTCATATTCCATGCAATTAGTTAAAGCTGACGAGTTAAGATCTTCAAATCCTGATCAGTCAAAAATTTCACTTGAAAATATAGATACAACTAAGCTAAAAAATAATGAAAGAGATTTACATCAATACTTAATAGCTTACAACACATTAATAAATGGAAATGTAGTGGAAGCGAGTCACTTGTTAAATAATTTAGCTAAAGACAGCACTTATATAAGTGTCAAAATCAGGACGTTAGGTAGTTTATTAAGCGTTTATGTATCCTTGAATGATTGGCTCAATGCATTACAAACTATAAACCTGTTAGACGCTTATCTTGCACCAGAATCAAATACCGAAAAAACCGAGCTTGAGAGAATTAAGTTTTACATTCTAAAATTCTACAATAATGTGGGTGAGTATGAGTTAGCAAAAAAAATGGCTATCGATTTATTAAATACTGATATTACCCCAAGATCACGCTGCCTTACTTCAACTGAGCTTCTCAATAGCCAGGTTAAAACATCTATCAGTAGTATTAGTGCCATGGATTTCGATAAAGCATCATTGCTTTGTGCGAAGGTAAATGAGGTCATCATCCTACAAGCGATTAACGTCTACTTTGCCGAGTATCATCTGGCATTAGATACCCCCCATAAGGCTGTAGAGTTACTTGAGAATAACATTTCGAATATTAAAGCAACGCAATACCCAGCACTAACAGCTAGTTTTTATGGTTTATTGGCGCAAAGTCATTTAGTTTTAAAAAATTACCTTAAGGCGGAAAAATATGCACAGATCCTAATCGATACTAAGCAACAACATCAATATAACCCTGCTGTTTCCAAAGCCTATGGAGTGCTTGCAGAGGTTAATGAACATAATAATAATTATGAACAAGCTGTTTATTATTACAAACAATATTCTGAATCGAATCAAATAGAACTTGACCAAGACAATGCCAAGTTACTTAGCATCCAAAAAGCCAAACTCCATGTGATCGAAAAAAACACCCTAATTGCACTGCTAGGCAAAGAAAATACCTTATTAAAAACTCAAGCATTGCTTGTTTATGAGTCTGCTCATAATAGGCGTTTGGTTTTAGCATTATTAATTATGGCTTTAGTTATATTTATTTTATGGGCTTACAAAAATAGAAAAACCTACCTTGAAATGCGCTACTTTGCGCAGACCGACGAATTAACCGGTATTGCCAACCGTCATTATTTTGCAAAATTAGCTCTTTTAGCAATTGAGCTGTGTAGGAAGACAGATCAGCCTGTTAGTTTTGTAATTTTTGATTTAGATTATTTTAAGAAAATAAATGACACCTATGGACACCTTACAGGTGATGAAGCCCTCAAGATGGTTGTGAATGCCGCAAAACTAGTTTGTCGAAAAAATGACATTATCGGTCGTTTAGGTGGTGAGGAATTTGGTATTTTGTTACCTGGTTGTGGTAATCATTTAGCTGCACACATTGCAGAAAAATGCCGAGAAGCAATTGAAAAAGTTGATACTTCAATATCTGGTCATCAATTTGCATTAACCGCAAGCTTTGGTGTGTCTGATTCATCCGCTTGTGGTTATGAATTTACTAAGCTATTTGCCGGTGCCGATAGAGCCCTATATCAAGCTAAAGATTTAGGGCGCAATAAAGTGTTTAACTACCAAGCAAACTATTATATTTTTGATAAAAAGTCTGTTACACCAAGTTAATTAGTGATGATGACCGCCGGCGCCGTGAGCGTGACCGTGTTCGATTTCTTCATCAGTAGCTGCACGTACATCTGCAACTTGCAATTCAAATTGTAAGGTCCTGCCAGCCAAAGGATGATTAGTATCGATGGTGACCATAAATTTACCGACTTTTAAAATAGTGACTTCACGTTGACCTTGCTCGGAGTTTACAACAGCGGTCATTCCAGCTTTCCATTTAGGTTTTTTTTCTGAGCTATGCAAATGTTTAACCGGAATACGTTGTTCACTGTCTGACTGGATCTCACCGTAGGTTTCTGCGGCTTCCAATTCCACTTCAAGCAAATCACCCTTTGACATTGACTCTAAAGATTTTTCGATACCCTGCATCATATTGTTATAACCATGCAGGTAAGCGACACCTTGATCATCGAAGTTAGACTCTATTTGCTTACCGTCTGTATCTTTGATCCGATAATGAAACTGGACAACTGACCCTTTTGAAATTTTCATAAAATAATCTACTGCATAAAAAATTAATAACAAGATCCTAACAGAATTAAGTAAACCTGTTGAGTATTTAAGTGTTAAACATTTTAGCTATTTTAAGCAACCTAATCATCATCTGCACCTGACACTATGTTGGCAATGTTAAGCAAGCTAGAAACCGCCATATAATTAACCGAACCTTTAGGGTAACGACCTCTGGTGTTATGTACACCCGCTTCTTTATTCATTAACAATTCCAAGGCATCATCAACCGTTTCAGCCACGTAGATATGAAATTTTTTCGCTTTTACTGCAACCAACACGTCTTTATCTAGCATCAAATTCACTTGATTAGACTTGGGAATAATAACCCCTTGATTACCCGTTAATCCACGATGTTGGCAGAGTTTAAAAAAGCCCTCAATCTTTTCATTCACGCCGCCCACAGACTGTACTTGACCATACTGATTGATTGAGCCTGTGATGGCGAAGTCTTGACGAATAGGTATTTTAGTTAATGCAGAAATCAGCGCAACTAGCTCTGCTAATGAAGCACTGTCTCCGTCTATATGTCCATAAGACTGCTCAATAGCGATGTTGGCTGATAACGTTAATGGAAATAATTGTGCATATTTATGTCCTAAGTATCCAGTTAACAACATCACACCTTTAGAGTGACTAGGCTGACCAAACTCCACTTCTCGCTCAATATCTACCACGCCATTAGCGCCTACGTAGACCGTCGAAGTTATTCTTGCAGGTGTTCCAAACATGCTGTCACCGATTTCTAGTACGGTTAAGCCGTTCACTTTACCTATATCCACACCCTGCGTGGCGATCAGAATTTGGCCTTGTTTAATATCGTCTAATACGGCTTCACTGACACGCCCAGTTCGATGTGTTTTTGCTGCTAAGGCGGCTTCGATATGGGTCACATCGAGTTCTTGAATATTCTGGTGTCTGCAAAAATATTCAGCTTCGTGCAAAAGCTCAATCACATCTGAGAAACGTGCAGATAATCGTTGTTGATGTTCTGCAAGACGCAAACTGTATTCTACTAATCGGTACATAGCTTTGGCAGATATACTTTGTAAACCCAGTTCTTTCACCTGAATTCTTACACGGCCCACAAAATCAAATAATGTCTTTTTATCTAATGGAATTTCATGGTCAAAGTCCACTAACACTCTAAACAACTCATAAAATTCGTCATCATAATCTTGTAAGGTGTAGTACAAATCACGGGAACCTAACAGTATCACTTTGACATCTATCGGTATTTGCTGTGGATTGAGCGTTATGGAATTCACCATTCCTACATCATGTTGCGGTAAATCCATTTTAAGCAAACCGAACTTAAGTACTAGTTTTAGGGTTTCCCATGCATAAGGTTGCTCAATAAGTTTATCAACATCTAGTAATAAATACCCACCATTTGCTCGGTGCATTGCACCCGGTCGTATCATACGGTAGTTGCTAAAAACCGAACCTTGAATATTAGTATATTCAACCCGACCAAACAAATTTTGATGTGTTGGGTTAGGCTCATAAATTACTGGAGAGCCGCTGTTTAACTGATGCGAAACAATAATATTGGGTAGGTACTGCTCTTCTAAAATAGAACGTTTGTCGTACTCGTCGTGTTTGTCTTCTTTTTTATCATCAGCCAACACTTCAACCACTGTTTCTAACAAGTGTGGTTTAAGCTGTCGTAAAAACTTTAAAATAGCCAAGTCAGATGAATACTTGTGCTCTAAATCTTTTAATAGGGGCCTGATCCCCTGCTCTGCTGTTTCCTTTTTTAACGATCTTAATTTTTCAGCAGTGGCTCGTTTCCATTTGGGTAACTCAATTAACGCCTCACTCAATTTGTCCTCAAGATCATCAATTAGTTGATAATAATGTTGTCTTTCTGAATCTGATACTTTAACAAGCTCGACATCAGTTACAGGTTGACCGTCAATAATAGGCGAGAAGGTGATCGTTCCGTCATCTTCGAATAAGGCAACACCTTGTTGTTTAGCTTGTTGTTCAACTTCATCGATAGCTTTGTCATAATCTTGATCAAATTTACGGGTAATCGCTGCTTTTTTTCTCTGGTAACCTGGATTATCGAATGCCGCGGGGAAGGTATCTAAAATTTCATCAATTAGATTTCCCATATCTTTAATCAGTTTTTTACTTTCTCCTGCCACCAATCTTAATGAGAATGGTTCGCGCTCATCTTCAAAATTATTGATGTAACACCAATCATCAGGTGTAGTCATTTTATTTACGTATTTATCAATAAATTCATGTACTAAAGTAAAACGTCCAGTAGCTTGTTCACCCATTACATAAAGATTGTATCCTCGCGCTTCTATACCTAAACCAAAAGATAACGCATCACGTGCCCTATCCTGTCCAATAAAAGTGGAATTTAAAGCGTGTTGATCTTTGAGCGCTTGATTAATCAATCGTCTACTAGGTTTTGCAGTCAACTGCTGCAGATGAAGAGCATATTTGTGTTGCATGTTAAATGGCTTTATTACTACAAATTAGGAATATGTAAATAGTGAAACCCGTAATCAACAAGCTGTCAAACAGATACGAAAAGAATATGGGAAAGTGACTATTTTTAATACAAATAAAACTGAATACGCATTTATAGCGCGGATTTTTAATTAACTAATTTTTAGCTATTTAAATCCAAATAACTTAATACATCTAAAAACTTCAGGATAAGCGCGATAAATCACGTTTTTACTATTGTTAGCAAGGGATACGCTAAGGTACTCTAACGAGTTATATTTTATCTCATTGTTTAGGGTCGTTTTGACCTTATCGCTCTATCCACGGAAATCTTTTTTAATGGCCGAAAAACAGTATCAACCTCAAGAAATCGAAAAAGAGGTTCAAGCCTATTGGGAAACACAGAAAACCTTTAAAGCAACCGAAGACGCAAATAAAGAAAAATTTTATTGTCTTTCTATGTTTCCGTATCCCAGTGGTCGTTTGCATATGGGTCATGTTCGCAATTACACCATCGGCGATGTGATCAGCCGTTATCAAAGAATGTTAGGCAAAAATGTACTTCAGCCTATGGGATGGGATGCCTTTGGCTTACCTGCTGAAAACGCGGCTATTGACAATAATACTGCACCAGCCAAATGGACCTACTCAAATATTGAGTATATGAAAACCCAATTGAAGACGTTAGGATTTGGTTATGATTGGGACCGTGAAATAGCAACCTGTAAAAAGGATTATTATCGCTGGGAACAGTGGTTTTTCACCCGTTTATTCGAAAAAGGTTTAGTGTATAAAAAGAATGCAACGGTTAACTGGGATCCTGTAGACCATACGGTCCTTGCCAACGAACAAGTGATTGATGGCCGCGGTTGGCGTTCTGGCGCTTTGGTAGAACAGAGGCAAATTCCCCAGTGGTTTATAAAAATCACTGATTATGCTGAAGAGTTGGTTAACGACTTAGAACAATTAGAAGAGTGGCCTGAACAAGTTCGTGCGATGCAAAAAAACTGGATTGGTCGTTCTGAGGGAGTTGAAATAACCTTTGAACTTGAACAAATAATCGCAGAGCTGGAAAGTTTTGATGTATACACTACCCGTCCGGATACTCTATTAGGGGTGACCTATGTGGCAGTCGCAGCGCAACATCCCATCGCATTAGATGCGGCTAAAACTAACAATGAATTAGCCACATTTATTGAAGAATGTAAAAACACTAAAATAGCCGAAGCTGAAATGGCCACTATGGAAAAGAAAGGCTGCGCTACAGGGTATTTCGCAGTTCACCCTTTAACCGGTGACAAGGTTCCTATCTGGGTAGCGAACTTTGTATTAATGGGTTATGGCTCAGGTGCGGTGATGGCTGTGCCAGGACACGATCAGCGTGACTGGGAATTTGCCTCTAAATACAACCTTGAAATCAAACAAGTTGTAAAAGCCGATGCACAAAGCAATGTTGAATGTGATTTAAGCCTAGAGGCGTTCACTGAAAAAGGTCTATTGGTTAATTCTGGCGAATACGATGACCTTACTTCAGCAGAAGCTTTTGATAAAATTGCACA
>JBNMPD010000170.1:0-6673 GCA_051276225.1 Flavobacteriales bacterium | reverse complement strand
GGAGCAAAACCGTTACCTGAATCCCCTAAGCCATGTAGCCATATGACTGTGGCTTTTGCCTGACTTTTAGGATTGATTTCAACATAGGGTAAAGCGTGTTCGCTCATAGACATTATCTCGTTGGGTTAGTGACTTATTTTTTAAGGCTATTTTTTAAGAGTAATAGCTTGTTCAGCTTGTTTAGACACTGCGGCATCCAAAAACGACCAAAACTCTACCCCTGTGCGTTCGTCTATCCATTGTTCGTTCTGAAAACTAAAGTGATGACCATTAAATTTAGTGGCTACCCATAATTGCTGTAATGGAGGCTGTTTATTAATAATGATTTTTGTGTCGTTCAAGAAAACCATAGTGAGTATACTGCTCGCAGACTCATAATCGATATCGACTTCACACTCGTCGAGCATTTCTTCAATGTCGATTAACAGGTCATCGGTCATTTGATGATATTGGCTATCGTTCATGTTGCTTTCACCCGTTTAATTATCTGGCAGTGGAATTTAATGCTTGTTTTTTCACTGGTCCACTGCGGCATATTGCATATAAGAAGATTATGCTAACATTGCTACTCATTAGCGACATAATAATTAATCACTAAAAGATAAAAAAATGCCTCAAACTCTTGGAAATTTATTTATATTGGCAGCGCCATCTGGCGCCGGAAAATCAAGTTTAATCAAAGCTTTATTAGAAAAACATCCTTCTACAGACGAGCATAATAATGCTATGCAAGTATCTGTGTCACATACCACTCGCGCATCACGACCGGGTGAAATTGACGGTGTGCATTATCATTTTGTTAAGCGCACAGAATTTGAAGCCCTGATTGAACAAGGTGCCTTTTTTGAACATGCAGAAGTATTTGGTAATTATTACGGTACTTCTAAGGTAGTAATAGAACACACCCTACGACAAGGCATAGATGTATTCCTAGATATTGATTGGCAAGGTGCACGCCAAGTAAAAGCACAAATACCCGATACTGCGACCATTTTTGTTGCCCCGCCTTCAAAAGAAGAGCTAAAAAGACGATTGACTGAACGAGGGCAAGACTCGGCCGATATTATTGAGCAACGTATGACCAAAGCTGTTTCGGAAATATCCCACTATCATGAATTCGATTTTATTGTAGTCAACGATAATTTTACTGCCGCATTGTCGGAGCTAGATGCGATAGTAACCACACGCCGCTTACGCAAAGAAAAACAGATTATTAGGCAGCAGCAGTTGTTTGACAGTTTACTGGGGCATAATTAATAATTACACGTTACTTAATTTGAGGAAGTTCACTACGGTTAACAAAAATAAATCAGTATTAGTAATGGATGATTACGACCCAATTATAAGTGGCGGCTGGACAGACAGGTAGAGCTTCACGATTTTAACGCTTTGCATCAGTAGCAGTTAAAAGCAAAATGTAACAAAACGGTGCTTTTAACTGTCCGCTGAATACTTTTGTGAGCAGTTAATTGCCACTTAAAGTAGTTGATACCCATGATGCTGTAAGCCCCTCTAAATCATTTACCGTTTTATTTCCTTGATATTTTTTCCATAGATAAAAATTAGTCGGTTTTCCTTTCACTAAACTCATTGCCATCATTCCGACCATATGTTCACTCTTACCTTTCTCGGTTTGAATATGCTGTAGAAGCCCCCGATAAAGAGCGTTGTTATCTTGCGATAAGATACCAAGATTTTTCGTTTCATTAAGCTTTAATGTTGGGAAGTGTTTATCAAGAAAAACACCAATTTTTTCAGTGGTTTTATTCGGGAACCTCACAGCCTTCTTTTCAAACACTTTACGCATTTCAAATAAATAGCTGCTGATACTCATATTTAATTTATTATTAATTAATGATTTTGGTGCCAACACATATCCATAATCATCCAAATTTGGCAACTCTCCAATACGCCAAGATTTCAATTGGCTGCAATCTGCAAAGACCATCAGGACTTTATTGATTTCCCGATTCACATCTTCCGAATATTTAATCAAAATGCGATCAGATGGTTCGGAAGATTTTAGCAAACAATGTGCTTTTGGCATTGCTATAAAAACTAGCTCAGACCCTATCGTTACAACTTCAGCATTTACTTTTGCTCGAAAGTAACAGAATACATAGCCACGAAAATAACAATATTTTGCGAAATTTGAGCATTTTTACATTTGCCTCCATTTCTTAATCCTAGCAGTATATTAACCCTAAATCGGTCTAGATACATTTGATGTTATCAAAACCAGCTCGACACTTCGGGAAGTTTTTTACAGTATTTCAAAAAACGTTGAACTGTAATTTTTTGGTGTTTTAAAATTATGTTTCAGATGGGGTCGCTTTGAATATCAAACACTTTTGTATTATCAAAACATTCTGGCCCGTTGTCGTAATCAATACCAAATTTAAACATCATAATTAATGCCGATTTTAAAGTAATGGCGCTATCTTTGGCCTCAAGGTTATAAACTGGGTAAATGATTTCTCAGCACATGTCGGGCGTAAATCTGCAGCGGCTATATTTAGATAAGCCTGTTCAAAAAATGATGTGATTAAATGACCGGACATAGTATTAAAACTATCTTCTTTTCGGTTTTCTTTGTACCACTTCAAATAATCGTTACACAGTGTTGCAAATGAACACAGATTGCGTCCGTCTTTTACATCGGGGGGTCTAAATCTTTTTTGACAGTGTCAGCAATTCGCCAAAGGTAATTCGAGCATCACGTAACGTTAAATCACCTGGCCGTTCGCTAAACTTTCCAAATCCATATCGTTTACGTTATTTGCTTAGGTAATAGTGAGTTTGAAATTTTTTAATGTCAGTAGGTTAAATATTAAGTTGTAAGCGGCTTTTGCCTCGTTTACCTGTTTTTTTCGGTGGCCGTATATTTTATATTTTGGGGTTTCAGTTCTTTTAAATACTTATCCGTAAACACTTTTTTTTCTTACTGACACTATTGAGTGGTTTGCAATGTCTGTAACGACAACAGTTAGTGATAAACCACTACAAATCGACGCTTAACGTGACAATGCAATCACTATATTTTACAACGCTTTGCGCGGTATAACTGCATTTTACTCTATTCAGTTATATATTTGCTGTTTATGCCTTCATTTATAGCTCAAATAGCTTTTAAACTGTCACATTAGTCAGTACACTATGCGACCTTTTTTCAATATTACCACCCGACGGAGATCATTATGGCCCGCGTAACAGTTGAAGATGCTGTAAATAAAATTGGCAACCGATTTGATTTGGTTTTAGTGGCTGCTCGTCGTGCTCGCCAAATTGCTATTGAAGGCAAAGAACCCTTAGTGGAACGTGGCACAGATAAGTCCACCGTAATTGCACTTCGTGAGATTGAGCTAGGTTTAGTGACTGCCGAGACATTAGAAGCTGAAAACGTTCGTGATCAACGAGCACAGGATCAAGCTGAATATGCTTCTGTAGCAAATATTCTACAAGAATAATAATTCGTTCTATTTTAAAGGGCCTTTTAAAGGACTTTTTTACAGACCTTTTTACGAACGTTTTTGAGACTTTTTTAGCGGCTTTTCATCAATCTGATGTTTAGCCGTTGGCTTCCCGCCAAATTCCCCGTATTCTTAACACATCAATAATTTTAGAAGTGTTTAGTGTGTATCTTTTTGAAGGTTTAAAACGAAAGCTTGAAGCTTATTTACCGCCCGACAAAGTAGCGGATACTCAGCGAGCCTTCATTGTAGCCAGAAATGCCCACAGTGGACAAATGCGTTCCAGTGGTGACCCTTACATTACTCATCCTGTTGCTGTAGCTGGCATCTTAGCTGACATGCGCCTTGACCACGAAACTTTAATGGCCGCCTTATTACATGATGTGATTGAAGATACTCATCACAACAAGGCAGACTTGAGCGTACAGTTTGGTGAGACAGTTGGTGAACTGGTTGAAGGCGTCAGTAAACTGGAAAAGATCCACTTCAGCAGCAGCAAAGAAGCCCAAGCAGAAAATTTTAGAAAAATGATGATGGCGATGGTCCAAGATATTCGTGTCATCCTGATTAAATTAGCTGATCGCACCCACAACATGCGTACTTTAGGTTCGTTACGTCCAGATAAACGTCGTCGTATCGCCCGCGAAACATTAGAAATATATGCACCTATAGCCCATCGCTTAGGTATTCACGAAATTAAAAATGAGCTTGAAGAATTGGGTTTTCAGGCCATGTATCCGTTGCGATACCGAGCATTAGGCGGCGCAGTTAGACAAGCTCGAGGTAACCGTAAAGAAGTCATTGAAAACACCCGTAAAGAAGTAGAAACCCGTTTAGCCGCAGTGGGCATAAATGCGATTGTCACTGGGCGCGAAAAACATCTGTATTCGATTTATCGCAAGATGAAAAACAAAGAATTGATGTTCAATGAAGTAATGGATATTTATGCATTCAGGGTGGTAGTTGACTCGGTCGATCATTGTTATCGGGCTTTAGGTGCGATGCATGGTTTATATAAACCAATCGAAAGTCGTTTTAAAGATTATGTGGCTATTCCCAGAACGAACGGTTATCAATCATTGCACACTTCGCTTATTGGTCCTCATGGCATTCCAGTTGAAATACAAATTCGTACCCAAGCAATGGATCAAATGGCCGACAAAGGTGTCGCCGCTCACTGGTTATATAAAGATAGCAAAGATAGTAAAGATAACAGCGGCACTACTGCTCAGGTGCGAGCACGCAAATGGATGCAATCATTAATAGAGTTGCAACAAAGTGCCAGTTCATCTTTCGAATTTGTCGAAAATGTGAAAACAGATTTATTTCCTGATGAAATTTATGTCTTCACCCCAAATGGTCGTATTATTGAATTGCCTTTGGGTGCCACTGCGGTCGATTTTGCTTATGCAGTGCATACCGATGTAGGTAATTCTTGTGTGGGCGCAAAAGTAGAAAGGCGTACTTTTTCACTGAGTAAACCATTGGAAAATGGTCAATCAGTTGAAATTATTACCTCACCCAGAGCCAAGCCTAATGCTAATTGGCTAAATTTTGTAGTCAGCGCCAAAGCTCGTTCACATATCCGTCAATACTTGAAAACTCAACGTTCTGAAGAAGCCGTGACTATGGGTACTCGTTTGCTTAGACATGCCTTAGGCAGCGTAAAACTGGATAAGGTTCCTCAGGTAGATATTGAACGTGTGGTTATGGAAACTAAACATAACAACTTTTCAGAATTGTTAGCTGATATAGGCTTAGGTAACGAACTTAGCGTTATAGTCGCCAGGCGTCTGTTGGGTGAAAACACCCATTTGTCTGACAAACAAAGTAAGGTCGCTATTCGCGGTACTGAAGGTTTATTAGTGGCTTATTCCCGCTGTTGCCACCCTATCCCTGATGATGAAATTGTTGCAGTGTTAAGTCCAGGCCGCGGCATGGCCATTCATCAGACGGGTTGCAGTAACATTCGCAGATTAAGTAGGGAGGAACCCCACCGAGTGTTAGTCATGCAATGGGGTGATGATGTGCACGGTAGCTTTAACGCCGCGTTACGTATTGAATTAATTAATCATCAAGGTACTTTGGCGACATTAACCAACACTGTTGCAAGTTGTGATTCAGACATTGTAAGATTACAAACCGAAGAAAAAGAAAGTAACATTTATTACATTGATATCGAGCTGACCATTAAAAATCGTCTGCAATTGGCCAATGTTATGCGTAAAATCCGAACCATGCCGGAAGTTCAGAAGGTATCGAGGCATAGTCAAGTCAAACAGAATTAGGGTTTCCTCTAATTCACTCATCCATTTATACAGAAAGAAAGGTCATTATTATGTCAAAGTCCGTTATCCATACCGACAAGGCGCCACAAGCTATTGGCACTTATAGCCAAGCGATTAAGAGTGGCACCACAATTTATATTTCAGGACAAATTCCGCTGGTTCCCGAGACTATGCAGGTTATTTCTGAAGATTTTTCCGAGCAAGCTCATCAAGTATTCAAAAATATACAAGCAGTATGCGAAGCCGCAGGTGGCTCAACCAAACATCTTGTTAAAGTAAATATATTTCTAACTGATTTATCTAAATTTGTTACCTTAAATGAAATCATGAGTCAGTATTTTACCCAACCTTACCCTGCAAGAGCAGCAGTACAAGTGAGTGCTTTGCCTAAAAGTGTACAAATTGAAATCGACGGTGTGATGGAGTTGCCTGAGTAAGTATTTTCTGAGGAGCTAGATTCAGCCCACCATGCCAGCAGACACTTTTATGTTCCCCGAACGTTACGCTCGGATCAGGCAATTTCTTAGTCGACGTCAACCGAGCTTAACGTTATGTTTAGAACAACTGCATAAGCCGCATAATGTCTCTGCCATTGTGTGATGCTGTTGGTGTATATGAAGTGTATGCAGTATGGGATAAAAAACTACTAATCCGCAAAAGCACGGCGATGGGCAACGAAAACTGGGTGTATAGCAAACAACATTCATGTATCAAAGATGCGGTTGGTCATTTAAAGAAACAAAACATGCAGGTGCTTATACACTTGTTCGATAACGCAGTGGACTTTCGTGATATTGACTACACCCAACCACCAGCCATCGTTCAGGGCCAAAAAACATGGTGCTACCCAAGAAGCCATAAGTGCAGCAGACCAAGATGTCATTATTCCTATGGTTGGCATGGTGCAATCCTTGA
>JBNMPD010000169.1:0-6773 GCA_051276225.1 Flavobacteriales bacterium | reverse complement strand
TTTACACTTACAATCCATGAAGAATTTCACTGGCATGGTTGGCCGCACACAAACACACAAAGGTGATAAAGCGGACGTAGCAAAACCAGTGGAAGAGAAAATAGACAGCGCAGCAGCGGTAGAGAAAACACAACACTAAACTAAAGCTCTGTCTGGGCTTTTTTTCATAAGTGCACAAACAAGGTAAGCTTGATTTGTGCACTTAAAGAAAACACAAAGTCATCACAGTGAGCGACCATCTTAATAAACTCCCGCATAATAGTGTTTAGTCATCCTGGCGTTTACTTGGGTTATTTTATGCCCATTTATTAATATGGGATTAAATCTAGGCATCGGGTATGGGTCTTTTATTTTTAATGGATGTATCTCAGGTGAGTGAGCGTATTTTATGGCGGTTGTGATATTATGTTATTAATGTGAATCACCTTTTGTATATTTTTTATTTAATCAGCCATTTTCAATGATGGATACGGGTACACACTAACAAATGAATGGCCAAGAGCAGCGCATAAATTTACGTAGACCTGTGGAGTCAGGCTCTACAGCTATTATTCAATTGGATGATGAGGAGATCATTGGGTTTATTGAAAACAAGTCAGAAGGAGGATTAGCGGTTAGGGTGGCGGCAAGGGATCAGATTAGTTTAGAAAAATCTAAAATACTAACAATGACCTACAACATGCCTTTTGGTCTGCTAAGCCAACGAGCTGAAGTGTGTTGGATTAAACCTGATAAAAATGAGGTGTTAATCGGCCTTAGTTTTCTTAAAGAGGACGCACAATTTCAAAGTCCTTATCAAAAGTTATGGAAGCAGTTTAACGATGCGTCTACGCTTGAAGCAGCCGCGGGCTATTGGTTAAACCTGCAATGCGTCATGCTCAGTGGTGTTACCCGAGGTATGATTATTCTCGGCAAACCGGATAGTGGTGCTTTTGAACCGATTTGTTTTTGGCCTGAGGGTCACCGAGGTTCTTTAGGATTGACCGAAGCCGTTGAAATCGCATTACATGAGCGCCGTGGCGTGTTACGTAATCAAGGTCAGCAATATCAGGGCTTAAATATTCCTGTTTGCCATATTAGCTTGCCTTTGTTGATGGATAATCAACTTTATGGGGCGGTGGTGGTCGAAATCGCTGTGCGTGACGAGCAAAGTATGCGCGCTAGTATGCGGCAATTACAGTGGGGGATCGACTCTTTGGAGTTGTTTGTTCGTCGTCAGGAAGGCAAGAAGTACACCCCGGAAAATCAGCAATTAGTGACTATTCTGGAATTAATTACGTCCAGCCTGGAACATAAACGTTTTCAGGCCTCTGCAACAGCGGTAGCAACCGAGATAGCAACACTGTTGCATTGCGACAGAGTGAGCATTGGCTTTACTAAAGGCAAATATATTAAGGTTGCAGCACTTTCACACAGTGTTGAATTTGCAAAAAAATCAAATTTGGTGCAAAGCATTGGCTTATCAATGGATGAAGCCATGGAGCAAAAGGCGACGATTGTGTATCCGGCTTTAGCCGAAAGTTCACTACAAATGAGTCGGTGCCATGAAAAACTGCTCCGAGATCAGGGCAGCGGTAGCATCTGCACCATTCCCTTTTGTCATAATAATGAAGTCTTTGGTGCATTGACTCTAGAGCGTCCGCCAGAGCATTTTTTTGAACGTCCGACAGTCGATCTGTGTGAGACGATGGCTTCTCTTATTGGACCTATTTTAGAAACAAAAAGAAAAGAAGACTTATGGTTAGGAAAAAAGATATGGCTTGCTATGAAAGGCGTGGTGCTGCGAATAACGGGTCCTGCACAGGGTGAATTAAAACTAGCTGTCTCTTTTTCAATGGCTATTTTGGCGTTTTTGGTCTTCGCTACCGGGGATTACCGCATTGCGGCTGATACCCGACTAGAAGGGGCTATTCAACGAGTGATTGTGACGCCTTTCGATAGTTATATTCGTGAAACGCATGTGCGTCCTGGGGATATTGTTAAACAAGGCAGGTTGTTGGCTAAATTAGATGATACTGATTTGGTGCTTGAAAGAACTAAATGGGAAAGCTATCGCGAACAATATCTTAAAGAATATAGAGATGCGCTGGGTCAAAGGGATCGTAGTAAAATCAGGGTACTGAACGCGCAGATAGGCCAAGCCAATGCACAATTAGCGATTACTGATGCGCATCTGGCAAGAATTAATATTAAAGCGCCTTTCGATGGCATGATTGTTTTAGGTGATTTAAGTCAGTCCTTGGGTGCCCCTTCTCAACGAGGTGACGTGTTGTTCGAAATGGCCCCTTTGGATGATTATCGAGTGGTGTTAGAGGTTGATGAGCGCGATATTTCGGATGTTGTTGTCAGTCAAAAAGGTAAGCTGGTATTGACTGGGCTTTCTGAGTCCGTGATCCCTTTTATAGTCAATAAGATTATGCCGGTTTCAGAAACTAAAGAAGGGCGTAATTATTTTCGGGTTGAAGCGAGCCTGGAGCAGAAATTGAGTTATTTACGTCCGGGGATGGAGGGTGTGGGTAAAATTCAAATTGGAGAACGTAAATTAATTTGGATCTGGAGTAAAAACTTGTTGGATTGGTTGCGACTTACTTTATGGACGTGGTGGCCCGATGGCTTATAAAGGGGTTATGTAATGGCTGAATCTATGTTTAGTTCTTCTTGGTATCGAATTGCTAATCTGCAACCGCGCTTAAAAGGGCATATTCAAATCCATCGCCAGCATTACCGAGGGCAGCTTTGGTATGTGTTACAGGATTTTTCAAGCAGTCTAAATCATCGCTTTACACCTCAGGCGCACTATATTATTGCCATGATGAATGGGATCCATAAATTCCATGATATTTGGGAGTTAGCACTGGCGCATTTTGGTGATGATGCGCCAACTCAGGATGAAATGGTGAGGCTGTTTGGTCAATTGCATAGCAGTGATTTGTTGATATGTGATGTTCCTCCGGATACCGAAGAATTATTTCAACGCTACCAGAAAAAGCAACGGGGTAAATGGATTAAACGCTTATGGAGTCCTTTGTCGATAAGAACGTCATTGTGGGATCCGGATGCTTTTTTGACTCGTTGGCTTTTTCTGGTTCGGCCGTTGTTCAGTTGGGTTGGTGCTCTACTATGGCTGGTTGTTATTTTTATTGCTGTAGTGCTAGCGGCATCTCACTGGGTTGATTTATCTAAAGATATTTCTGACCAGTTATGGGCACCCACTAATCTGGTGTTGCTGTTCTTTGTGTACCCGGTGGTGAAGCTCCTGCATGAGTTAGCCCATGCTTTTGCAGCCAAAGTATGGGGGGGCGAAGTGCATGAAATGGGGATAATGTTGTTAGTTTTTATGCCCATACCCTATGTTGATGCCTCCAGTTCTTGGGGGTTCCGTGATAAAAAGAAACGGGCTATCGTTGGTGCTGCAGGTATGGCCATGGAGATGTTTCTAGCGGCACTAGCTTTGATGGTTTGGCTGAATGTGGAACAGGGTGTCGTTCGGGCGATTGCTTATAATGTCATGCTGATTGGCGGGTTCTCAACGCTTTTTTTTAATGGCAATCCGTTATTACGATTTGATGGCTATTATATTTTTTCAGATCTTATCGAAACGCCTAATTTAGGTAGTCGTTCCAATAATTATATAAGTTATTTATTTCAACGATATGTTTTTGGAATCAAGGCCGCTACGTCACCGGTGACCGCAGAAGGCGAACGAGGCTGGTTCCTGATTTATGGTGTGGCTTCTTTTTGTTATCGAATGTTGATCACCTTCTCAATTATATTTTTTGTTGCTAGTCAATTTTTCATGATCGGTGTTGTGTTAGCAATATGGGCGCTGACAACAATGATCTTGGTACCTGTGGTCAAAATGTTTCGGTTTATTGTAAGTAATCCGATGGTGCAGAAAAACCGGTTCAGGGTTATGAGTAGTAGCTTGGCCTTAATTACGTTTTTGCTAGGGTTTTTATTTTTTTTCCCTATGCCTTTAAATACCTATGCCGAAGGTGTTGTCTGGTTACCAGAGCAGGCTAAGGTGCGTGCTCAAACTGAGGGCGTGGTCAGTCAGATCCGAGTCGACTCTAATACCCTAGTCGAGAATGACCAAATTTTGCTGGAACTGGATGACCCTATCCTTAATTTGAAAAAAAATCTCCTCGATTATCAGTTGAAGGAGTTACTGGCTAAGCTTAATGAAGTCAGGATGGTTGATAGAGTGAAAATTCAGATCATTGAGGAAAAAATTAAGTCGGTTAACGCTGAAATAGTGGATATGTCTGAACGCATTGAACATTTAACCCTGAAGAGTCAGAGACGGGGTGTTTTCATTTTACCCTATGCTGAAGATATGCAAGACCGATTTTTGCGTAAAGGAGATTTAGCCGGCTATGTGGTAAATTATCCTATTTCTAGTATTCGAGCGGTAGTGACTCAAGATAATATCGGCTTGGTCCGGGAGCGTACGGAACTCATAGAGATCCGTTTGGCCAGCCGTATCAGTCGTGTCTATCCTGCCAAAATAATACGACTCATACCATCGGCCTCAGATAGACTACCTAGCCCAGCGTTGGGTTTAAGTGGCGGGGGAGTCATTCCAATGAACCCTGCAGATGAAAACGGTGAAAAAACCTTTGAACCGGTCTTTCAGCTTGAATTAGGGGTAGTTGAAGATATGCAACTTAAAAATATCGGTGAGCGTATTTATATTCGCTTTAATCATGGTCGTGAGTCGCTTGCTATGCAATGGTATCGAGCCGGACGACAATTGTTCTTAAGAACCTTCAGTGTTTAAGTCGATTATTTAATTTTATGGCAAGTCAATCCATTTTTAAACCAGGTGTTATGCATGGCCCTTATCCGGAAAAAACTAAGCACTCGATTGGTTTTCTAGATCTGTCGTTGTTAAAGGCGGCCAACGTAATCAAGCTTAATGTAGATTGTACTCAAAAATCCCTTTATGCATTTGTTGCAGCGGTCAATCGGGCGGGTGCGCCCTTAACAAAATTTAGCGACGGGGAACTGGAAGCGTTCATCCAGAGCAGCAAAAAAGCGTTACATTTAAAAGCCTTTGAAGATGCTGCTGTGATTGATGCTTTTGCTTTAATTCGGGAAATTGCCGCTAGAAAGGTAGCCATGCGGCCTTTCGATGTTCAGTTGATCGGTGGCTGGATAATGTTAAAAGGCATGGTTGCTGAAATGCGTACCGGTGAAGGCAAGACGCTAACAGCGGTTTTGCCTGCGTGTACAGCGGCGATGGCTGGTATTCCTGTACATATTATTACGGTCAATGATTATCTGGTACAGCGAGATGCTGAATTGATGGGGCCTATTTATCAAACCTTGGGTTTGAGTGTCGGCACCATTGTAGATGGTATGGATTTTGCCTCTCGTCAAGCGGCCTATGGGTGTGATATTACGTATTGTAGTAATAAGCAATTAACCTTCGATTATCTGAAGGATCGATTAGTTCTGGGGCGTAAAAGTAGTCGCATGCAACTTCAGTTAAACCGCTTGTATTCACATCAAGATACCAAAGCCTCTCAGTTACTACTCAGAGGTTTATGTTTCGCTATTGTGGACGAAGCGGATAGTGTTCTGGTGGATGAATCAAGAACGCCGCTAGTGCTTTCTCGGGAAATACAGTCTTTAAAACAACTGCTTGTTTATCAGCAGGCCTTACAAATTGCCCATCAATTGAAAACGAAGGTTGATTTTGTTATCAATCAGCGAAGTCGAGCCATCGAATTAACTGAATCGGGTAAGACACGCGTTAAAACCTTAGTTGAACCCTTATCTGGTATTTGGACGGCTAAAAAACGCAGTCGTGAGTTGGTCTTGCAGGCCTTATCGGCAAAATACTTGTTTATTCAGGATGTACATTACTTAGTGAAAGATGAAAAGGTTATGATCATCGATGAATTTACCGGTCGAGTCATGCCTGATCGCTCATGGGAAAAGGGCTTACACCAAATGATAGAGATTAAGGAGGATTGTCCGATGAGCGATCAAAAAGAAACCATCGCCCGCATTAGTTATCAGACTTTTTTTCAGCGCTATCTTTATTTAGCCGGTATGACAGGAACCGCGGATGAAATTAAAAGCGAATTGTTTGCCGTTTACCGCATTCCTGTGGTCAAAGTTCCCACTCACAAACCCGTTAAAAGCCAGCAGTTGTTGCCTCGATATTATGTATCTGCCCAAAAAAAATGGGCAGCTATTGTCCAGCGAATTGGTGAGATCCATGCACAAGGACGTCCTGTTTTAATTGGCACTCGGTCGGTAGAAGAATCTGAACATTTAGGCCAACTCTTGTCTTTGCAACGATTACCTCACCAGGTCTTGAACGCGCGGCAAGATACTGATGAAGCTATGGTTATTGCAAATGCAGGCGCGAGAGGAAGTATTACTGTGGCGACTAATATGGCCGGTCGGGGTACTGATATTAAGCTAGAGCCAGGGATTAATGCGTTAGGAGGGCTACATGTGATCGTTTCTGAATGTCATGAGGCCCGACGAATCGATCGACAGTTATATGGTCGTTGTGGCCGGCAGGGCGATGCTGGAAGTTATGAAATGATGTTATCACTGGAAGACGAAATATTAAAAAAGTTTGGTAATGCTTGGCTACTTTTGGTTCTTAAACGTATGCAAAAAAGTCATGTTGTTGGTTTTTCAAGTTTGGCTCATATGTTTTTTCAAAGGGCGCAAACACAGGCAGAACGACATCATTTAGTGATCCGTAAGGGCTTGCTTAAAAGCGATTCGAATTTACAAAATATTTTAGC
>JBNMPD010000168.1:0-6858 GCA_051276225.1 Flavobacteriales bacterium | reverse complement strand
GATTGGCTACTGGATATATCAATCTGGCTAACAGGCCTCTATCGTAAGTTAAAATATCGCAATCGTGTAACGCAACCGACTCTGCTTTTCCTGTTGCCAACACATAACCCATGCAATACCAAACATTCCTCCCTTTACCTAATTCTTTTGGTGCTAGCCCTAAAGCTTCTAGTTTGGCGTCTAAGGCTTGTAGTCTTGGTCCTTCATTCCAAAGTATGCGGTGATTTTGTGGTAAATCGCCAAAGAATTTAAGGGCATGTTGATATTGTTCAAGGTTGGCTCTGTCCAAACCAATCACGATTTGAGATAAATAAGGCACTTTTGCTATGTGGTCAATAATGTTCGGTAACGCAGTACCTTCAAGCTCAGAAAATAGAGAGGGCAGTATAAGTGCCATAGGACGTCTTTTTGAAAACTCTACAAGTTCTTTTTCTAGCTCCTCAACAGGTCTTTCAGACAAGTTATGCAACGTTGTTACTATGCCATTTTGATAAAAATCAGCCATGATTTCTCCTTATTACTGGTTAAGTTGTGGATCATTAAATATTATTTGCTCTAGACATTGCGTCCAACCACTAGGGCCATAAGTTTGACTGGTGTAGACGTTATTTTGTTTTGACAATACTGGTGGGGCATTTGCTGGTGATAAAATCCGTACCGCTATATCTGCAACCTCTAACATGGCAACATCATTTTGACCGTCGCCCAAAGCAATTGAGGTACAGTGTTTTATTCCGCGTTCTGTTTGAAATTGTGTTGTTAGCCATATAAGTGCTTTACCTTTGTCACATTGCCCAGACAGATGTAAAAAACGCCCTCCTTGCAAAGGTGCGGCTCCAAGTTCTTTAATGGCCTGAATAAATTTATTTTTAGAACTTTCACTGCCCATCCATAGAATGGGTTCTCCGTAATCTCGGGTTGCAGCTAAGTCTGCTTGTTTCGGTGAAAGTCCGGTCGCAGCGATTATTTCTTCATTAGACATATTAGAAAAGTGAGTGAATTCATCTGCAAAGGGGCCTCTTAACGTTTCTAACACTGATAACCAATGTTTTCTGGGTTTGGAAAACTCTTTTACCCAGTAGCCATTTTTAGATGTTGTATCGAGGGGTTGAGTTTTGAAATATAGATGAGGGATATAAATCGCAGCGCCATTCTCAACTATAAAAGGACTCTCTAAGCCTATTTGTTGTCTTAACTCAATGAGTTCAGCATAAGTTTTACTGGTATTAAGGATCACCGGGATGTCGATAGAATCAAGTTTATGCAGCATTGGCAATGCTGAGGTAAAACTATAAGTGTAGTGGTCAAGCAATGTGCCGTCTAAATCTGTAAACACTAATACATCCTTAAGCATGGTCTTCCTTGAGCTTGTGCGCGGTGATGGCTCTTTCAGAGTTTAATTCAAATACGTGATCACACCTGTTGGGAAGTGTTTTAAGTGCATGCTCTGTTAGTCGCTGATAATGCTGAATAAAACGCTGAATTTGCTGTTCATTCATAATGCCAGATTCTTTGGCTTTGTCGGAATTATTAGCCTTGACAGTTTTATTATTAGTTTTGTCTGTTGCAGCATTGAGCTTTTGTTCTTGCTCTAAACGCCATGAATACACATCTTTAAAGGAAGGGGCTTTTAACATCACCCATGTATCCATGTGGCTATAAAGCGGCTGGTAATGCAGAGACAATTGAAGATTGGCGTGATTTCGCCAATATGCATTTTTATCTTCAATTGTCTCAAATTCATTGACGGGTTGTTTTAATTGTTCTGACGACTGCGGTTCAACGCCCCAACACCAGCCTTCAAAAATCACCACATCTGCTGCATAAGATACCTTTGTCCAAACTGAAGTAGGGTGAGGATTATCCGTAGATTTATCAAATCTTGGAATAATTGTAGGTTGTTGCTGTTTTAGGTCAAACATGACTGTTTTTGCCTGACACATATTGTGAGTGCCGGGCACACCACGGGTGGTAAATAGAGGATGCACATCAGCTGCAATTATTTGACGTTCTATGCGACTAAAGTAGAAATCGTCTAACGACATGACCACCACGTTCATATCATAAGTTTCAGTCAAATAGTCCTTCAAAAAAGCTGATAATGTAGACTTGCCAGAGCCCTGACTGCCATTAATTCCAACACAATATGTCTTTTTTGCACTGATTTGGTGCATTCTAATTTCCTCTGCAAGAGGAATGTAATAACCTTCCGCAATTTTTTGAAAACCAGTGGAGAGCTTATTCTTATTGATAAATGTACTGATCATAGAACTTTAAAATCTCATATTTTGCACTTTAAAAGTGCTTTTAATTTAATTATTTATGCTTATACCAGTCAAATAACTACAACATATGTGCCACCTTGCATCGAGTGGTATCACTGAATCCTAGATTTACATAAAGTTCGTAGTGTTTTCATTACAAAATTATAATTATATGTTACAAATAGCTTAGTATTGATTTGGTCTTTTTGATCAAATAAGCAGTGCATAACTTCGAGCGATTCCACCTAAATCTATGACAAGGTGCTGTAGCCGTGAATATAGTGATTTTGCCGATTCGCCAGCGTTGTAAGAGAAATCAAACAGCCTCCCGCAAGTGCCACAAAGTTTGTGTTACTTCACTTTGGAAAGGTGTTAAATAAAATGTTAGAAAATAAATTTGGACGCCGCTTAAATACTTGTGGCTGTCTATAACAGACGTGTGTAATTTAAAATGTAATGATAGTTTGCCTGATGGTTATGCTTGCGACACTGGTCTTGAATTTTTGGCACTGCCTGAGATTAAAACCCTGATCAATAGTTTTGCTTTCATTGGCACCAGTAAAATACGTATATCTGCCGGTGAACCCTCTCTTAGAAAAGACTTACCTGACATCATAAAGGCTTGCTCATCAGCCATCGGCATTGTGCATGTAGCACCGACAAGTAAAGGCTACAAGTTAGAAGCAGATATTCAAAAATGGGTGAATGCTGGACTTGATTCATTAAATATCAGTATCAATAGTCTGGATCCTCGAATGTTTGCAGCGATCACCGGACACCATAATCTAGAGACTATTTTGCGTGGCATTGATAAAGCACTAGCCTTGGGTGTGAAAGTTAAAATCAATGCTGTATTGATGAAACAATATAATGAACAAGAATTGCAGAATTTTCTAACGCGGTTAAAAGCCACGCCTGTGACATTACGACTGATTGAATTGATGCAGACGTGTGACAAAGAAGCAACACATTGGTTACAAGATGGATATACCGGTGCAACCAAAAATCTAGCCATGATGGGCGGTTAAGGGAAGTGTGGATGATAAGGCAGCAGATTTTTAATAAGGTAAATAAATGTTAGCTGGATTGATTTTGGCTGGTGGTAAGTCAAGCAGAATGGGCACGGATAAAAGTTTGTTAACTATGCCTGATAGCCAACATACATTACTTGAGTATTGCCAAAAAAAATTGGCTTTAGTGTGTGATGATAATGTTTTTGTCAGCGGCTCTCAGCATCAACAGGGTATCGCTGATATTATTCCAAACTGTGGCCCTTTATCGGGAATACACGCAGCTATTATTCATATACAAATGGAATATCCTAATATTATTGAATTGTTAGTGATAGCGGTAGATATGCCTGATTTACGTCGTGAGGATTTTGAGTACTTAATCAAAATGGGCAGAAATAACGGTAGGTTGTGTTGTTTTGAGAACTGTTTTTTCCCACTATATATACCGTTATCAGTTAATGTCACTGAATATCTAGCGATGCAACTTAAGCAGCAGCCTGTCACCACTGTGAAACAGCGTAAACAGCAGCAATACTCAATCAAAATGATGTTAAATTCGTTACAGGGTTTAGAAGTACGACCTTTAAAAAATACACAATTAAACAATATCAATACTCTTGGGCAATGGGATCAGCGCTGTGCCGAGCAACTATTTATAAAGGCTAAAAATGACAACGAGTAATGCAACAACTAAACAGGCTCTGAATATTGCAGTGTTGACTGTGTCTGATACGCGTAACGAAGATAATGATACATCGGGACGTTATTTATATGAGGTAGCTATAGCAGATGGTCACAATGTTGTAGATAAAAAAATTGTGATTGACGATAAGTTTCAGATCAGAGCGGTTGTGTCTAATTGGATAGCGTCCAATGATATTCAAGTTGTTTTAATAACAGGTGGAACAGGGTTTACGGCAAGAGATACCACACCAGAAGCGATGTTACCTTTATTCGAAAAAGCAATTGAAGGCTTTGGTGAGTTATTCAGACACGTATCTTACTTAGAGATTGGTACTTCAACTGTGCAATCAAGAGCGTTAGGAGGCATGGCTAATAATACTGCTATCTTTTGTATGCCTGGCTCTACTGGAGCATGTAAAACCGCTTGGAACGGAATCTTACAACAACAGTTAGACTCAACTCATCGCCCTTGTAGCTTTGTTGTGCATTTGAAAGATATAACTGATTGCTCAAGCAGAGGATAAAACCAAATATGCAAAATCAAAAAACGGGTCTGAGTCATGTAAATGAACACGGCAAGGCTAATATGGTTGATGTAACCGACAAACAGATTACTCAACGTCAAGCAGTGGCTGAAGGGTATATTTCAATGACTGCAGAGGCTTTTAGCATGTTAAAAGATAACTCTCATGCAAAAGGTGATGTATTGTCTATTGCTCGTATTGCTGGTATCCAAGGCGCAAAAAAATGTAGTGATCTTATTCCTTTATGTCACCCGTTGATGTTGTCTAAAGTTCAACTTGATTTTCAAACTTTGGATGATGAGAATAAAGTCAGAATTCAAGCTTTATGTAAGTTAGCAGGACAAACAGGTGTAGAGATGGAGGCATTGACTGCGGTGAGTGTGGCAGCTCTGACATTATTTGATATGTGCAAAGCCGTCGATCCACACATGGAAATTAGTAATATTAAGGTGCTCAGCAAACAAGGTGGTAAAAGTGGGGATTGGTCGTGTTAAAAATTTTATTTTTTGGGCAACTTAAAGACGTCACTCAAACTGAGTACCTTGATATCGACATTATTCAAAATGGTGAAAGATTGAATACTGTAGCTAAACTACGTCGTTTATTACAGGCAAAAGGTGCTATCTGGAACGAATATTTGGCTTATGGCAGAGCATTGGTGGCGGTTAATCAAGAGATGACAGGCGATGATGCTGAGATCAATGAGGCCGACGAAATCGCATTTTTCCCCCCTGTGACCGGTGGTTAGAAGATATTATGAGTCACTTTACGCAAATTAATGTGCAATCGCAGGATTTTGATTTTGCTTATGAGTACCAAAAATTAAGAGACAGTAACAACAGTGATGGTGCATTAGTGACATTTGTTGGATTGGTTCGGGATATGAACCTACAACAATCGGTTAGTGGTTTATTTTTAGAACACTATCCAGCAATGACAGCAAAAGTATTAAACAACATAGTCAAACAAGCTAGAGCTAAATGGCAATTAGGTAGTGTATCGATTATTCACCGTGTGGGGCAACTGAATGTATCAGAACAAATAGTGTTTGTGGGTGTAACCAGTCAACATCGCCAATCTGCCTATCATGCTAACGAATTTATTATGGATTACTTAAAAACTGACGCCCCGTTTTGGAAAAAAGAAACCACCACTCGGGGCGATAGATGGATTGAAGCAAAAACTAGTGATCTAAAAAAGTCACAGGATTGGTCATAAATAATTTTAATGACACTGTGTTAAAATAGTAATAAATATCTGGCTATGCATACAAGCTGCATTAGTTGTTGTACGAAGTCATTATTTAACAAAGCTCACATAAACTAACGTATCTTTTATTGGGTTTGCAGTTTAATTAAGTCACCTAGCATAACTGTATTTAGCAACTTAAAGTGAGTAACTAAGCACTTATTCTGATAACTGGTCATCAGAATAAGTGGAATACTGTGCATTACTGTTTTACTCAGTGCAATGAAATACAGCATAAATGGCAATGGACGTCATACATTGTCATGGTTTATTTATGCCTTAGGCCCTCATACCTGAAAACAATCTTCTAGTTGTATGCAGTAATATTAATCCTAATAATAAAAATAAACTGATACTGCCTCCACCGGAATCATCAGTTGCTGTCACCGGCTCAATTGGATTGGGTATTGCCACGGGTAAAGCCTCAACTAAAATTGTCGTCGATGATTCACCACTGAGTGATGGTTGAGCATTGTCAGAAGCTTGAACCGAAATTGAAATTTGTGTGTTCTCTAATCCTGATGCATCAAAATTGATGGAATCCCCATTATCTTCAAATGATGACACATCTGAAACTGACCAGATATAAGTATGAGTATCACCTTGGTTGTCGTCTAAAACACTAGCCTGAATGGTCACAACACCTGCATCTGTGCTTACACTGGTGACACTTACCCCTCCTTGAGTAACAAGTAAACTCACCGTGGGTGCAACATTAATTTCTATGGCACAGCCTGTATTATCGACTTGAACACCAGCAGGTGTATCAGCACACTGATCGCTATTATCCTCAACGCCATCCATATCCGTATCAGATACCGTTACAACGTTTGAACTGAAATAAATATTATCTAAATAAACAGTGCCATTACCTTCAACTTTTAACTGAAATATGTCGGTCAAATCTACATTTGAAAAAGTGCTCAGAGGAATAACGATGCTTTGCCAGCTTTGTTGCTGCACATCGATGATAAAAGGTGTCTCCTTAGGTCCAGGACTGACTAAAAAAAATTTAAGATTTGTGGCGTTATAAGTCCAATAATCTAGATGCACATTGTCCATGGTAGTCACGTCTTGTTTATTGTCTGCAAAGTCAGTGCCCTGATAATTTAACCCTGCGTATTT
>JBNMPD010000167.1:0-6918 GCA_051276225.1 Flavobacteriales bacterium | reverse complement strand
CATCCAATTATTTCTGAGATTTAGCAGGTCAATTTATAAGGATGTAAATTGAGTCTTAGAGTGCGGGGAGCACATTACGACGACCTGCTAAATATCAGAAATAATTGGCGAACATAAATGCGAGAGCAGATCAAAAGCATTGGCTTCGCCGACAACTGATTTTGTGCGGCTAAAAAATTTAGCAGCGGCGGCATTTTTTGGTTACTTATTTTTTGCTGTTGAAAAAAAGTAACTGGCTTGAAGGGAATCAAGTCAAAACCATCAAGGACGATGGCGCGAAGTGTGCTTTTGATTTTTTCTAACAAAGTTCTGAAAGAATTGACTGTTTTTACTGCAAAAAAAAGCGAACATTTAAGTTCGCTATTTTTAAAATTGATAAATAACTATTTATCAATTTTACTATAAGGGCGTTGTGCTTCACCAGTATACAACTGACGAGGACGACCTATTTTTTGACCTGGTTGGCTTAGCATTTCATGCCAATGTGATACCCAACCAACGGTTCTTGCTAAAGCAAAAATACATGTAAACATGTTAGTAGGAATACCAATCGCTTTTAAGACAATACCGGAGTAAAAGTCTACATTCGGAAACAATTTTTTCTCTGCGAAGTAGGGGTCACTTAAAGCAATTCTTTCAAGCTCCATTGCCACATTAAGCAGTGGATCGTCAATCTTAAGCTCAGCTAATACCTCATGGCAACTTTCGCGCATAACAGTAGCACGAGGGTCGAAGTTTTTATAAACTCGATGTCCAAAGCCCATTAAGCGGAAAGGATCATCCTTGTCTTTAGCTTTAGCAATAAACTCAGGTATACGATCAACTGTGCCTATTTCTTCAAGCATATTTAAACAAGCTTCGTTGGCACCGCCGTGAGCAGGACCCCATAAAGACGCAACACCTGCAGCAACACATGCGTAAGGGTTAGCCCCCGAAGAGCCTGCAAGACGAACCGTAGAAGTAGAAGCATTTTGTTCATGATCAGCATGCAAAATGAATATTCTATCGACTGCCTTAGCAACAGCTGGACTGATTTTGTAATCCTCAGCAGGTACAGAGAACATCATGTTTAAAAAGTTTTCTGCATAGCTTAATTCGTTTTTAGGATAAACAAATGGTTGGCCGATGTTGTATTTGTAACACATTGCGACCAAAGTAGGCATTTTAGCCACTAATCGATATGCACTACGTAACCGTTGTTCTGGATCATGAATATTTAAGTCGTCGTGGTAAAATGATGACATGGCACCGACTGATCCACATAACATGGCCATTGGATGTGCATCGCGTCTGAAACCTCGGAAAAAGTTATTCAACTGGTCATGAACTAAAGTATGGCGAGTAATCGTGTCTTTAAAATCTTTATATTCTTTTTCATTAGGGGTTTTATCATGCAATAACATGTAAACCACTTCAATATAATCTGAATCACGCGCTAATTCTTCAATCGAATAACCTCTGTGCAGCAGAACTCCTTTAGCCCCATCAATGTAAGTGATCGATGATTCGCAGGAGCCCGTCGCCATAAAACCTGGATCATATGTAAAATAACCATTAGCACCTAGAGACCTTACGTCTATTACATCGAAGCCTGCAGTCCCTGACAAAATTGGAAGTTCGACTTCTTTGTCACCCACTTTTAAAATGGCTATATTGTCTGCCATGTATTGTTCTCCTCAGAATCGTTTTGTGTTCGATAAACAGCATAGTCGGCTATTTACTGGGGGGGAAATCTAAGCTATTTGAACTTAAATTGACTTATAATGTCAATTTTAATGCGTTTCCGCTGGTTGAATGTTCGTTTCCGCTATTTGAATATTCACTTCTTTTGCACTTCAAAAGCAAATAAAATTTTGGTCTAGCTTGGTTAAATTTCTTATTAGGCGGGCATAAGCCTATGCAATAACAATTGTCGTTATAACCTTAGTACTTATAAGCCTTTAATAAGGAACAATAATTGTATTTATTTGAATCGCTGGATATACTTCACACGCCGAATGCACTTCATATCGAAAAGATTATTACACTTAACCTTTCTTTAACAAAGTGGCAACATTCTTAGGGAAAAGATTTTGAATTTTAGCAAAAAATTAACATTTAAGATGTTAATACGCCGAAATGTTTTAACCACCTACGAGTAAAAAGAGCGATAAACGTGAAAAAACAAAGACCAGTTAATTTACAACTTAATACAATTAGTTTCCCCCCCGCAGCTATCACCTCAATTCTTCACCGTATTACAGGCGTCGCAATGTTTTTTGCTTTGATGTTTGTGATCTGGGCGTGGGCTACGTCTGTATCATCTGCGGATGGTTTTGTTTTTGTGCAACAACAAATGGCAGGCCCATTAGGTAAGTTTGTAGCGATAGGTACCCTTTCTGCATTGATTTATCACATCTTAGGAGGTGTTAGACATATGATTATGGATATGGGTTATTGGGAAGAACTTAAGTCAGGTGATATCAGCGCGAAATCAATCATTGCAGCATGGATCATCTTAAGTATTTTAGTGGGAGTTGTATTATGGTAACGGGTCAAGCAAGTTTGAAACGAAATGGCGTGCAAGATTATGTAACCACTCGGGCCACAGCGATCATTATGACTGCATTTTCTTTATTTATGGCATGGTTTTTTATCGCCACTCCAGAAATAACATATGCAGTGTGGAATGATTTGTTCTCCGGTTTGGCAATGAAAGTATTCACACTGGTTACCTTGGTCTCGATTATGTTTCACATACGTATTGGTATGTGGCAGGTCTTAACTGATTATGTAAAAGCGCCCGGTTTACGTGCGTTTATTCAATTTAGTATTAACCTGGTTGCATTCGTTTATGTGGTCATTGGTTTATTTGTTTTGTGGAGTGTGTAAATGAGTCTTCCTGTACATGAATTTGATGCAGTCGTAATTGGTGCTGGTGGTGCAGGTATGCGCGCAGCATTACAGATTACAGAATCGGGTAAATCGTGTGCCCTTTTATCCAAAGTTTTTCCTACACGTTCGCATACGGTATCAGCACAAGGTGGTATTACCGTTGCTTTAGGTAATGCTCATGAAGATAACTGGGAATGGCATATGTACGATACGGTCAAAGGTTCTGATTATATCGGTGACCAAGATGCAATCGAATATATGTGCAAAACTGGTCCAGAAGCTATTATTGAAATGGAAAATATGGGTTTGCCCTTTTCTCGTTTCGAAAACGGAAAAATTTACCAACGTCCGTTTGGCGGTCAATCTCAAAACTTCGGTGGGGAGCAAGGCGCTCGAACTGCCGCAGCAGCAGATAGAACCGGTCATGCATTATTACATTTGCTTTATCAGCAAAATGTTAAAAACAAAACAAAGATATTTAGTGAGTGGTATGCACTTGACTTAGTTAAAAATCAAGACGGTGATGTTGTAGGCTGCACTGCCATTGATATCGAGTCAGGTGAAGTTGTATATTTCAAATCTAAAGCAGTCGTATTGGCAACTGGTGGTGCAGGGCGTATTTATGCTTCGACTACTAATGCTCACATTAATACTGGTGATGGTTTAGGTATGGCACTGCGTGCAGGCGTTCCTATGCAAGATATGGAAATGTGGCAGTTTCATCCAACAGGTATTGCAGGTGCTGGTACGCTAGTAACTGAGGGATGTCGTGGTGAAGGTGGTTATCTTCTGAATAAAGACGGTGAACGTTTTATGGAACGTTATGCACCAAATGCTAAAGATTTAGCCGGCCGAGATGTTGTTGCCCGTTCAATGATGACAGAAATTCGTGAAGGTCGCGGCTTTGATGGGCCACAGGGTCCACATTGTAAGTTGAAACTTGATCATTTAGGTAAAGATGTTCTTGAATCTCGTTTGCCGGGTATTTTAGAATTATCTCGCACCTTTGCTCACGTCGATCCTATCAAAGAGCCTATCCCCGTTATTCCAACTTGTCACTATATGATGGGCGGCGTTCCGACCAATGTAGACGGTCAAGCACTTACCATGGACGCAAATGGTAATACTTCACCTATTAAAGGTCTATTTGCCTGCGGCGAAATAGCTTGTGTGTCTGTTCACGGTGCGAACCGCCTAGGAGGCAATTCATTGTTAGACTTAGTGGTATTTGGCCGTGCAACAGGATTACATCTCGGTAAAGCGATTGATGGTATTGATGCCCGTGAAGCATCTAACGATGATGTTGATGCGGCAATGGTTCGCTTTAACCGTTGGGAGAATTCAGCAGTTGGTAAAGGTGAAGACCCTGTTCAAATCAAGAAAGATTTGCAACAATGTATGCAATTAAACTTCTCAGTGTTCCGTGAAGGCGAGTCAATGGCAACGGGTTTGAAAGAATTAAACGATATCCGCGAAAGATTAGATAATGCCAGCCTGAATGACAAGAGCAACGACTTTAATACTATGCGTATCGAGTGTCTTGAACTAGACAACTTAATGGAAACGGCTTACACCACAGCTGTCGCTTCTAATTTCAGAACAGAAAGTCGCGGAGCACATAGCCGTTTTGATTTTCCTGATAGAGATGACAAAAATTGGTTGTGCCATTCTGTTTATTTACCAGAAACAAAATCAATGATAAAACGTGAGGTGAATATGACACCTAAATTACGTGAAGCCTTCCCACCTAAAGCAAGAACGTACTAGGAGTAACGACCATGCAATTAAATCTTTCCGTTTACCGTTACAACCCTGATGTTGATAACGCACCTCGTATGCAAGACTATCAGTTGGAGGTTGCAGAAGGCCAAGACATGATGGTATTGGACGCGTTGATAGCATTAAAAGAAAAAGATCCTACGTTGTCATTTCGTCGCTCATGCCGTGAAGGTGTATGTGGCTCTGATGGCGTTAACATGAATGGTAAAAATGGCTTAGCGTGTATCACGCCAATATCAGCACTTAAAGGGTCTAAAATAGTGGTTCGTCCATTACCAGGATTACCAGTAGTGCGTGATTTGGTAACAGATATGACGCAATTCTATACACAATATGAAAAAGTTAAGCCCTATCTAATCAATGATGATAAGCAGCCACCAGCTCGAGAGTTTTTACAGGCTCCTGAAGAAAGAGAAAAACTTGACGGTTTGTATGAGTGTATCTTGTGCGCATGTTGTTCGAGTTCTTGCCCATCATTTTGGTGGAATCCAGATAAATTTATTGGTCCTGCTGGTTTGTTGCATGCCTATCGTTTTTTAGCTGATAGTCGAGACACAGCAACTGATGAACGTTTAAGTGATTTAGATGATGCGTTTAGCGTATTCAGATGTCACGGCATTATGAACTGCGTCAGTGTTTGTCCTAAAGGATTAAACCCTACTAAAGCGATTGGTCATATTAAATCTATGCTGCTCAAACGAGCAGTCTAGGTTTTAGTATTAATAAAAAATACCGTGTGCTTCGGCACACATATTTGTAAGTCTTAATAAACCAAGGGACGACAATGCAACAAAGCGTGATGAAAGCATGGTGGGACTCCTCTCACATGGCTGGTGGCAACGCTACTTATATAGAACAAATGTATGAAGCCTTTTTAGACGATGCGAAAAGTGTATCCGAAGAGTGGCGAGGTATTTTTGAACAATTACCTAAACTTGATGGCGTAGAAATTGAAACCAAACATAGTATTGTTCGTGACCAATTTCGTGCATTAGCTTCTATGGGTCCGGCTGCAAGAGCTGGTTCAGGTACTCAGCAGTCAAGTGTAAGTGGCAGCGACGAAAAACAAGTTAAAGTACTTCAATTAATTAATGCCTTCCGCTTTAGAGGTCACCAACATGCCAACCTAGATCCACTTGGTTTGTGGGTACAGCCTAGGGTTAGAGATTTAGAACTTTCCCATCATAACCTTTCTGAAAAAGATTTTGATACCACATATAATGTAGGTTCTTATGCAATAGGCAAAGAGTCGATGCCTTTAGGCGATTTATTTAAATCCCTAAACAATACATATTGTGGCTCCATTGGTACTGAATACATGCACATTACCGATACGGATCAAAAACGTTGGTTGCAGCATCGTATTGAATCGGTCGAAGCCAAGCCTGAAATCTCTCGAGAAGACAAGATTAATCTTCTCAAGGGTTTAGTGGCTGCAGACGGTATGGAAAAATATCTTGGTGCCAAATTCCCCGGTGCCAAACGTTTTTCTCTCGAAGGTGGAGACGCATTAGTGCCAATGCTAAAAGCTCTGATCAGTCATGCTGGTAGCAAAGGAACGAAAGAAGTAGTGGTTGGTATGGCACACCGAGGTAGAATCAATACTTTGGTGAATGTGCTGGGTAAAAACCCTTCTGTACTGTTTGATGAATTTTCTGGTAAACATGACGATTCGTTAGGTGCTGGAGATGTAAAATATCATGCGGGTTATTCCTCTGATTTTGCCACATCTGGTGGTAACTT
Organism: Flavobacteriales bacterium; assembly: GCA_051276225.1. GTDB lineage: Bacteria > Pseudomonadota > Gammaproteobacteria > Enterobacterales > Alteromonadaceae > Paraglaciecola. The sequence continues at coordinate 522 of JBNMPD010000167.1, read as the reverse complement.
GCATTTAGCGTTAGCATTTAACCCATCGCATCTTGAAATTGTTAACCCAGTGGTAATTGGTTCTGTTCGAGCTCGATTAGACCGACGAGGATGCACTGATGGTTCGTTAGTTTTACCGATTACCATTCACGGTGATGCCGCTATTGCGGGTCAAGGTGTGGTGCAAGAAACATTTAATATGTCGCAAACTCGTGGTTTCCAAGTGGGCGGCACGGTGCGTATTGTTATTAATAATCAAGTGGGTTTCACGACGTCTAAAATAGAAGATGCTCGTTCGACACAATATTGTACTGACATTGCAAAAATGGTTCAGGCTCCTATATTTCATGTAAATGCTGACGACCCTGAAGCAGTATTATTTGTGACAAGACTGGCCTTAGATTACCGAAACCAATTTAAACGTGATGTGGTAATTGATTTAGTTTGTTATCGTCGTCACGGACACAATGAAGCTGACGAGCCAAATGCCACTCAGCCTTTGATGTATCAAAAAATCAAAGTCCATCCTGTGCCACGGAAAAT
>JBNMPD010000166.1:0-6930 GCA_051276225.1 Flavobacteriales bacterium | reverse complement strand
ACGCAGTGTTGCAATATACCGGAGGTACCACAGGTGTATCAAAAGGTGCTTGTTTGACTCATAGCAACGTTATGGCGAATGCAGAACAGACTCGATTAGTTTTGAAGGAAGGTTGTACTGAAGGTGAGGAAATATTTGTCTGCCCTTTACCTCTTTATCATATCTATGCATTTAGTGTAAATATGTTGGTATTTGCCACCAGTGGAAATCTTAATATCTTGATCCCTAATCCACGTGACATGGATGCTTTTGTGCTAGCCATCAAGCCCTTTAAATTTACTGGTTTTGCGGGTATTAACACCTTATTTGTAGGTCTTTGTATGCATCCAGAGTTCAAAACATTAGATTTTTCTGCATTAAAAATCACCATTTCTGGTGGTACCGCTCTCACTTCCACAGCGGTCAATATGTGGAAAACTACTACCGGTTGTTCTATTTCAGAAGGATATGGTTTATCTGAGACTTCACCGGTTGTGTGTTTTAATCGACCAGGAAAAGAGCGTCTCGGTACTGTAGGTAGGCCTGTAAAGGGGACTGAAATTCAGCTTTGGGATGAAAATGATCAGATTGTTGAAGAAGGTCAAATCGTGGTTAGGGGTCCACAAGTGATGGCAGGTTATTGGAATTTGCCCGAAGAAACTGCGAAGGCGATAACTAAAGACGGTTTTTTCAAAACAGGGGATGTAGGCATTTGTTTAGAGGATGGCACCATTAAGATTGTCGATCGTTTAAAAGACATGATTATTGTATCTGGCTTTAATGTATATCCGAATGAAATTGAAGATGTACTCTCGCAACATGAAGCCATATTAGAAGCCGCCGTTATAGGTGAGCCAGACGAAAAAACTGGCGAAAAAGTATGTGCTTATATCACTGTTAAATATGAAGTGTCAGAAAGCGACATTTTAGCTCACTGTAAAGTATTGTTGACTGCTTACAAAATCCCGAAAAAAATTGTATTCATGCAAGAGCTGCCTAAGTCATCTGTAGGGAAGTTGTTACGCAGAGAATTGCGCAAATAAGCACTATTTAGAATTTTAGTCCGCTACAAAAAAGCGAAGGTATTATTAGCCTTCGCTTTTTAATTGATCACTCGTTATAAATTAATGCTCAGGCATTAGCCACTAAGATCATATCTGCTGCTTTCTCACCAATCATGATGGTTGGCGCATTAGTATTGCCACTGACTAAGTTAGGCATAATAGAGGCATCAACTACTCTTAATCCTTGAATACCATGAACCCTAAGCTGAGAGTCAACCACTGCCAAGTTGTCTGTTATAGGTCCCATTTTGCAGGTTCCTACTGGATGATATTGGGTATCTGCACGGTTACGTATGTCTTGCTCTAATTGCTGTAAATTACCTTTTTCGACCACATAAAGCATGTTTTTTCGTATTTCACTGAATGCATCAGCCTCTAAAACTGACTGCATTTTCTGCGCACCGGCCATGATGGTTTGCATATCTTTGTCGTCGCCCAAAAAATTAGGGTCGATTAGCAATGTATCGGTTGGGTCGGTGCTGTTTAATTTCACTTCGCCGCGACTTTCAGGGCGACAAACAGTAATGTGACAGCTGTATCCATGGCCCATATTTATTTTTCGAGCATGATCGTCAACAATCCCAGGCACAAATACAAATTGCGCATCGGGCGCATTCAACCCCTCTTCAGTATGGAAAAAAGCACCTGATTCGGCCAAAGTACTGGTGATTTTACCCGTTCTAGTTTTTTTCCATTGCCACATAGACTTAATTATCCTCAACCCGCCAGTTAAAGAAATACCGAATGTATCTGCTTTACTGGATACTTTGTAGGTCTGCACATAATCTATATGGTCTTGTAAATTTTGCCCAACGCCCGCTAAATCATGAATAGTGGCAATGCCGTTATCTGACAAATGTTGACTCGCTCCGACTCCAGATAACATCAATATCTGAGGAGAACCAAACGTACCAGCACTGAGCACCACTTCTTTAGTTGATTTGATTTCCACAGATTGGTTATCTTTTTTATAACGCACCCCAATCGCTTTTTTATTTTCAAATAGAATTTTTTCTGTCACCGCATGAGTAATAACAGTTAGGTTAGGTCTAGATAAATTAGGCGTTAAAAATGCTTTAGCGGCACTGCAACGTTCACCATTTTTAACCGTCCGTTGATAAAAAAATGAGCCCTCTTGCTCAGCGCCATTAAAGTCTTCTACAAACGGGATACCATTTTGTTCGCATGCACTAAAAAACATATTATTGAGATCGCTAGCATCAGTAGGATTGGAAACACCCAAAGGGCCGTCTGTATTGTGAAACTCATCAGAAAAAGCTTCATTACCCTCTGACTTCTTAAAATAAGGCAATACATCTTGATATGCCCACCCTTGATTGCCTAAGGATGCCCAAGTGTCATAATCCCACTTGTTTCCGCGTACGTATAACATAGCATTAGTTGATGAGCTTCCCCCTAGGGTTTTTCCTCTAGGCTGATAACCTTGCCGGCCATTTAAACCTTTTTGAGGGATAGTTTTAAAAGCCCAATTATTGATTTTAGTGGGCAACATAGCAGCCACACCTATAGGAGCATGAATTAAAACACTGCTGTCTGGGCCGCCTGCTTCTAGCAAACATACCGAATTATCAGGGTTCTGAGATAAGCGAGCAGCTAATACACAACCGGCTGAACCGGCACCAATGATGATGTAATCGAAGTGCATAAAATGTCCTTGTATTTACGTTTATATAACATCATTTTAACAGGGCAGGTGTGCAATATGTATCAATTAATGCCAATTTATTATCTACAACAAACATGTTTTATCTGTACATGACTAAATAATCATATCCTTTTATCTTCTGTATTAGTGACTTGAAAAAACGTAGAGTTGTTAGTCATTATTAAGGTTAATTCTATATTACCAATATTTACTCTATGATAAATCCAGATAAGAGATCCGGCATTAAATTTTTTTGATCAACTAACAAAAGCCAAAGCAAGTCTATTTAAGCGCGCAGCATAATTCTCGGTGCTTGTCCTTGTGCTGGATAGTGTAAACTGGTTTTTTTCCAGTATATGAAACTCCAAAGAAATACGCATTAAGTCTATCGGTCAATGTATCACTTTGTTTGGATTACGAAGTATCATCACAAAGTATTTGTTGAGCCCTATCGCAAAGCGATGAAGACTACCATCCTTAGGATTAGGTATGACTTCGTCTTTGATATTCAGGAGTTAGAAATTCCAGAAGAACATATCCAGATGGTAATTAAAGGGAAGCCAAAAATAGCCCTCAGCTATGTCATGCAAATGATAAAAATATCTCAACAAGAAAGTTTTTTAAGTAATAACCAGAGATAAAGAAACGATACTTTTGTGGAGGTAAGCTCTGGACTCAGAGTTATTTTGTGGTAACTATCGGCATTGCTAATGAAGAGACAATTAGAAAACATGTTCAAAACCAACTAGTCGAGCTGGATAGTAAAGAAAAGAATGCCAAACAGTTGGGTCTGTTTTAAAAACTCGCTCGCTGAAGACCGATTTTTTATAACAGCAGATTAAGTTGTAATATTCTTGTTATTATTGCGTTTTTGGGTTTCAATAATGTTAGAAATTTGTTCTATATGCTAAAGCTATTTGCGGATTGTAGTTCAAATAGAATCAAAAATAGGGCTTTTAATATTGAATAAAGAACATGTACAAAAATACAATCTATTCATTTTTAAACAAAATAGTGTAACGTTGCAAATCATAGGCAATAAAGAGGGTTCATTGTGAGTAAAGGCTTTATCTATATTATTGACGATGAATATGATGTACGTTTTACCCTTGAAAATATATTCAGATTTGCTGGTTACACAGTGAAATCATTTGCTACTGCGTCTGCTGCTTTGGAGCACAACTTAAGCGATAGAGATAGCTGTATCGTACTAGACCTTCATATGCCAGAAATAGGTGGTTTGGAATTTCAAGAATTACTTAAAGATAGAAATATTAAAATCCCCATTGTTATTTATACTGGAAAAGCAGACGTTCAAACTGCAGTAATGGCAATGACTGATGGGGCTTACACGTTATTACAAAAACCTGCACCGAATCATGTATTACTTGAAAAAATTCAAAATGCCATGGTGACTTTTAAAGAAACAGACAAACATCATGAACAGTGCCAGGAAGCCTATGCTCTGCTTGAAAAGCTGTCGGCCAGAGAGTTCGAAATTGCAAAACTTATTGCTAATGGAAGTACTGCTCTAGACGTGGCAGATAAGCTCTTTATCAGTAAAAGAACTGCAGAAGCACACAGAGCCAGTATTTTTAATAAACTTGAAATAAAATCAGTGGCACTTCTAGCACAACTAGTTTTATTAGCAGATATGATTTTGGATTGATAATCGATTGTTGCTTGGGCACATTCTCTGAATCTTTTTGTATAGGTAGGGGTTCAATGTTCACAGTCCAATTTCAGAAAATTATGGCGGTTAAATGCATCAGAATTCAGCTAATGTTGACAAACAGCTAGAACATTTTTTATTAACTACATTTATGCTAAAAAACAGCGATATCATTATGATAACTGATGGTGGAACTGATTTTACTGACGCACGTATTCTAGGGGTTAATTCATCTTTTGAATATGTCACCGGTTTAAGCCAAAAAAACCTAATCAACAGCACCTGTGTAGAATTATTAGACGCATCAGACATTCAGCTTTTCAGTTTAAACTCTGTTTTTAAAACGTGCTCAACTGTTCGACATCAAATAGCGGTTAAAAATATCAATGGTGAATTTACACCAATATTATTTGAAATTTACCCCGTTCAACAAGGAACTAGTCTTTGGGTTTGGCAAGCTAAATCATCAATGCCAAAGCCATTAACTAATCACGACCAGCAGTTTAATCAGCAAGACATGATGCGTGCTATAGAGAAATTAGCAGGCCAAACAGCACATGATTTTAATAATATTCTAGCGATTATAATGGGTAATAATGATCTGTTACTTGAAAATGTTGAGGTTTCCTCACTTTTTCACCCTCTATTATGCTCAATATCGCGTGCAGTTGACAAAGGCACACACTTGACACAAACCCTGCTGGAATTTGCTCAAAAAAACACATTGAGCAATGAAGAACTCAATTTAAATGACTATTTATTATCCATGGACAAAGAGCTTCGAGAAATTATTAGTCCATATCATGTTTTAAAAATAAAACTCTGTGGGCAACCTTGTAATATTTGTGTGGACCGAACTATGCTTCAAAAATGTATTAGTAATTTAGTGCTAAATGCCGCACAGGCAATGCATGAAAAACCAATAGAAAAATTAATAGAAAAATCAACAATAGTTATCCAAATAAACACAATGTTTGTGCCGCAGCAAAAAGATGCTTTTGACCAAATAATTGTGCCTCAAGAGTATGTGAAATTAACCATAACGGATACAGGAACTGGCATCACTATTACCAATCTTCCTTTGATTTTCATTCCTTTTTTTACTACTCAAAAAACTAAGACTGCCAAAGGTTTAGGCTTAAGCATGGTTTATGGTTTTTTGAAAAAAAGTATGGGTTATTGTTTAGTCGATACAGAGCTCGGTAAAGGTTCTTCATTTAGCTTGTTGTTTAGTATTTCGCCACACTGACCCATCCTTTAGTTAGCTTATTATTTCTTAATAACTAATAAAAGTAGTAGAAGTACTTATTTACTGTTTAAAAAAATCCTCTAAAATAATTAGCTGCTGTTTTCTATACTTTTTTAACACTATGGTGGTGATGGTGCTAATAAGCAGTTTAAAATTAATATTTCAACTAATGAGCCATCCTAGGCAGATTATCAAAATTTTGAGCTTTTGAGGATTAATGTATCCAAACAAAGAAATTTTGTTTGGCCATAACCAAAGTAATTTAATGTAGGAATCACATTTGATGATTGAGAAAAATTCAGTCCAAACAATGACTCATGATTTATCAAATAAATTAATGATCCTTGAAGGGTATGTCACATTGATGCAGTTGGATAAAAAACACATCAATCCCGACACGATACAAAATTTAGCAAATATCTTAACCAATGCGACAGATATACTTATTCATTTCAAATTGAGTGAGGAATATGATTCTTTAAGTATCCACAATAAGAATGAATGAAATAGCAATAGGCTTTAATTTAATATGTTAAAAAAGTACTAAAAAACCGTATTTGATAAGTTGTCCTTATAATTTTTATTCTGGTGTGTGAGTGAACGTTAAAATGTTTATATAATTGAAGACAATTGTATGAGATGTTGCTTGAGGTTTTATACAAGTACTTGGTCGTCTTAGACATGACAACAAATAAAGCACATTCTTAAACTTAAGATAAATTAGAAGATTAAAAGCATCAGATTCAATCACTTTGGATTTGTATTTAGCAGATTTGATGGTCTGTATATTAGAGCTTTAACCATTAAAGCAACTCCAAACTCCCATGATATTGTGTTCTGGATCAGACTATAATATAGCAAATGCCGTGGACGATATACTTAAGTCGCAAGGTTTGAGTTTCGAAGGCAAGTTGATAAACCCCCCCGTCCTTTACCACATCAAAGAGTTTCTAAGAAAGTTACGGACAACCAACTGCTAGTTATTTCCGAGACTGAAGAAAATCACATATTAAAGGCTCCTGCCTTAAACAAAACCGAATTATTGAATACCAGTAAAAATGATTTTTTTAGTTTAGGTTATCAACCATAGGCATATAGTCACACTCAAGGATTATATAGTGTTGATTGCCCAACTCGTTTAACGTTTTCTAATCAAAGTGCTATTTCACCCTATGTCCTTCCCCCCCCCCCCTGCTTAAATAAAATTTGATCTAATGGATATATTTACTCTACACATTCTTACGTTAGGTTTGCCTCAACTTGAAACGCTCAAATCACCTAAAAACTCAGAGGTGGCGTT
>JBNMPD010000165.1:0-6931 GCA_051276225.1 Flavobacteriales bacterium | reverse complement strand
TTATTTGTTGTTAATGGCCACAGGTGCTAACAAGGCCAGTGCAGTTAGAGATATGATCGCCGGTGGTGTTTCAGCCATGTGTCCTGCATCTGCACTTCAAATGCATGAAAATGCGATTATATTGTTAGATAAAGCAGTTGCCAGTGAATTAAGTGATCAACGTTACTTCCAATGGGCTGATAACGAGAATCGTAAATTAATTGAAGATTATGGTTATTTTCATAACTATTAGGTACCAGTTCAAAGAGACCGTCATTAAAAAGCCGCTCGGTAAATACAGTTCATTACGTTGCAAATAGTTAATTTTACCTACAGAGCATTTGATATTATTTTAAATGACGACTGATGTTCCTCTCATATTTCAGAGATACGACTATAAAATTAAGTAAAGTGACCTGGTAATGATGGATAAAAAAGTATGTATTGTTCTAATAAAGAGGAATTATTTTGACTGATTCAACGGACATTTTTCTAGGCATCGATGGTGGCGGCACCAAATGTAAAGCCCGCCTAGAAGATGCACAGGGAAACCTTTTGGCTGAAGCAATTTCTGGTCCGGCTAATGCTGCACGTAATTTATCAGGTTCGGTTAAGGCTGTACTTGAAGCCACTGAAAAAGTCATCGTCAAAACTAATATCAAAGGACTAACCATAAACAACATCCATGCAGGCATTGGCTTGGCAGGTATTAATATTCCGCAAGTTAAACAAGCATTTCTAAAACAATCTCTACCTTTTGCTAGTTGGCACTTAACCACTGATTTACACATTGCTTGTCTCGGAGCCCACTTAGGTCAAGACGGAGCCATTGTGATAATAGGCACTGGCTCATCTGGAATAGCTATCCATAACAACCAGCACTTAGAAATAGGAGGTCATGGTTTTGTAGTTGGCGACAAAGGCAGTGGCGGATGGCTTGGCAAGATGGCGATTAGTCATTGTCTTGAAACATTAGATGGTATTGCCCCTAACAACCTGCTCTGTGAACGAGTGATAAACCAACTTAATTGTGACAGTGCTTACGATTTGGTTAATTTAACTTTAGAAGCAAAACCGGCATTTTATGCATCAATTGCCCCGCTGATATTCCAGTTAGCGGAAAGTCAGCAAGAAGATGCATTACGACTAATCAATCAAGCGGCCACTTATATAAACAAAATTTGCCAACGATTATTAAGCGGTAACCTAGAACGCTTATCTTTGATTGGTGGCATTACACAACCACTGATGCCTTTTTTGGATAGCCAACTGCAAACCATCATTCGGCCTGCCAAAGCGACACCAGAGCAAGGCGCAATTATATACTCCAAAACAGAGTTAACGAGCAGAGTATTATCATGAAAAGTATATTAATGGCTTATGAAACAGCACAATCACAAGATAGGATTGCACGGAAAATCTGGAAACAACCCAACACCAGTAGATTTAAAAAAAGTCACTAATATATGATAGAGGCTCAGATGCAGCGTTTTTTTGCAAAAAAATTGTTTGATGGAAAAACCCTTCACAGTAACCAAATGATTAGTGTAAAGGGTGGCACAATACACACAATTGAATCAGCGCAGTTTCAAGGCGATGCTATTCAATTGTTGGGGCTGGTAGCTCCTGGTTTTGTGGATGTGCAGGTTAATGGTGGGGGCGGTGTATTATTTAATAATCAGCCAACCTTAAATACATTGATAACGATGAGCCGTGCCCATCAACAATTTGGTAGCACGGCTATTTTGCCTACTCTTATCACCGATGACTTAGCTACCATGCAATTGGCAGCTGATGCTGTGGCATCCGCCATATATACAAATGTACAAGGCATTATTGGCATTCATTTTGAAGGGCCCCATTTGAGTCAGCCTAAAAAAGGCATACATCCAACACAGCATATTCGGCAGATTAGTCCTGAAGAAATGGCCGTATTTACACGCACAGATCTCGGTTTAGTGTGTGTCACCTTAGCGCCCGAAAATGTATCCATCGAGATAATTGCAGAGTTAGTTAAAGCTAAGGTAAAGGTCTGTTTAGGTCACTCTAATGCCAGTGCCACTCAGACGTTTGCAGCACTACAAGCGGGTGCAAAAGGCTTTACCCATTTATTCAATGCCATGTCGCCTCTGCAAAGTAGACAAGCGGGCATGGTTGGTGCTGCCTTATTAGACACAACTAGTTATTGTGGTTTAATTGTTGATCACGAACACGTGGATATTACCAGTTGCCAATTGGCGATTAAATGCAAGACACCAGATCATATCATGCTAGTTACCGATGCTATGTCACATGTGGGTAGTGAGCAGATTGAATTACAATTTGCAGGCATGCAAATTAGTCGACAAGGCAATAAATTAACCATTGAAGGCGGTCGATTAGCCGGTTCGGCTCTTGATATGGCCAGTGCCGTTCGTAACTGCGTACAGAATTTACATTGCTCTATTCAAGAAGCGATCAAGATGGCTTCCACCACACCAGCTACGTTCCTAGGTTTGCAACAAAAAAAGGGCTATTTGGCTCCAGGGTTTGATGCAGACTGGGTTGTATTAACCGACCAATATTATGTGAACGCCACTTATATAGCTGGCAAGCAAGTATCCGCTTAAACCAGACTTAACACTCAAATTAATAAGAAGGTGAACCATGCAAACAATTAATACACAGCAGCCTAAAACAAGTGCACTTATACCGATGCTTATTATAGGTATGTTGTTCTTCGTATTTGGTTTTGTCACATGGCTTAACGGCGCCTTGATCCCATTTTTACAAATAGTCTGTGATTTAACAGAGTCACAAGCTTTACTGGTGGCCTTTTCCTTTTATATTGCTTACGTAGTTATGGCACTGCCTATGTCTTGGGTGTTAGACAAAGTGGGCTACAAACATGCAATGTGCTTAGGCTTAGTGGGAATAGCCCTAGGATGTTTACTGTTTATACCAGCCGCTTACTCTCAAGAGTTTGCAGCCTTTCTTTTTGCTCAGTTTATTGTAGGTACAGGTCTCACTATTCTGCAAACCGCATCTAATCCATATATTGTTAAAATCGGTCCAAAAGAAACCGCCGCAGTGCGTATTTCTATTATGGGTTTATTGAATAAATTTGCCGGTTTTCTTGCGCCAATCGTTTTCACTGCCTTAGTCTTAGGAGAGTTTGCAGGTGTAAATGCTCAGTCTATAACCGCATTACCAGATGCTGAACGTGTTGCCCAAATTACCGCTTTATCCAATGGATTAGTCTTGCCTTATACCTATATGGCACTAGCCTTATTCGCATTGGCCATTTTGTTAAAACTTTCTTCGTTACCCGATTTAGTCCTCGAAAAGCCAGAATCGGCGGATGCAGAATCTGGCAGTTTGAAAGCTTATCCGCAATTGATATTAGGTGTAGTGGCGCTATTTTTATATGTGGGAGTTGAAGTAATAGCTGGGGACACAATTGGTTTATTTGGATCCCAGTTAGGTGTAGCCAACGCCACATCGTTAACCTCTTATACTATGGCCTTTATGGTGTTAGGCTATTTAATTGGATTAATGCTTATTCCACGTTTTATTGATCAGGCTCAAGCGTTAGCTGGCTCTGCTATTTTAGGTTTAGTACTTAGCGTAGCAGTCGTATTTGCCGATGTTGAATCATCTTCAATTTCTAGTTTTTTGTGGGGATGGATGGGCATAGCTCAATTACCTAATGCCATTACCCTGATTGCAATATTAGGTTTTGCAAATGCTTTAGTATGGCCTGCTGTTTGGCCTTTAGCGTTAGAAGGTTTATACAGTTTAACCGCTCGTGGTTCTGCATGGTTGATCATGGGTATATCTGGTGGTGCTGTTTTACCACTTTGTTACGGTTTGTTGGCAGACCATTTTGATAGCCAATCTGCCTACTGGATGATGATCCCCTGTTATAGCTTTATCCTGTTTTATGCCCTTAAGGGACATAAAATCAGGCAATGGTCTTAATATTTTTCACAAGTGATTTGTTAGCCAAGGTGCACAATCTTAGGCTAGTTCACCGTATAATTGTGAACGTATAACATTTTATCAATAACCCTTTTTACTGGAAGTAGTCATGACTAAAATGCTCTATCCTGTGCTAGAACAAGCCAAGCAAGATTCTTTTTTAAGTATCGAAAAATATCAATTGATGTATCAACAATCGATTGAATCTCCTAATGAATTTTGGCAACAGCAATCTGCAATTGTAGACTGGTATAAAGCACCCACACTCATCAAAAATACCAATTTTGCTAAAGATGACCTGCAAATCAGATGGTTTGAAGATGGTCAGTTAAATGTTAGCTACAACTGTATCGATAGACATTTAGCCAAACAGGCAACACAAACCGCTATTATTTGGGAAGGTGACGATCCTGACACTGACCAACATATTAGCTATCAACAATTGCATGATGAAGTGTGCCGCTTAGCTAATGGTTTAAAAAAGCTAGGGGTGACTAAAGGGGAACGTGTGGCTATTTATATGCCAATGGTTCCCGAAGCAGCTTATGCGATGTTGGCTTGCACAAGAATTGGAGCAGTACATTCTATTATTTTTGCTGGGTTTTCACCCAATGCCATAGCTGACCGCATCAATGACTGCGACGCAAAAGTGGTCATTACCGCCGACGAAGGACGTCGTGGCGGTAAAACTATCCCCTTAAAGGCCAATGTAGATGAAGCCCTAAAAGATAATCGCTGTCCAAGTATTCAGCATAACATCGTGTTTCAAAATACTGGTGCTGAGGTGCAATGTAATTTACAAGACTTGTGGTGGCACGAATTAGTCGCAGACTCTGCAACAGACTGCTCCCCCACAGTCATGGATGCTGAAGACCCATTATTTATTCTTTACACTTCAGGCTCTACAGGCACACCAAAGGGTGTAGTGCATACTACTGGCGGGTATCTGGTATATGCAGCACTGACGCATAAATATGTTTTTGACTACCGTCCCGGCGAAATATATTGGTGTGCAGCAGATGTGGGCTGGATCACAGGCCACAGTTATATGGTGTATGGGCCACTAGCCAATGGTGCCACTACGTTATTATTTGAAGGGGTACCTACTTACCCTGATGTAAGACGAATTTGCCAAGTAGTAGACAAACATAAGGTCAATATTCTTTATACTGCGCCTACTGCAATACGGGCATTAATGGCCCACGGTGGTTATCCTGCCGATGGCACCCATTGTCATTCATTACGACTATTGGGTTCGGTAGGCGAACCCATTAATCCCCAAGCTTGGCGATGGTATTATGAAACCATAGGCAAAAGTCGCTGCCCCATTGTGGATACTTGGTGGCAGACCGAAACCGGTGGCATCATGATCACCCCATTGCCAGGGGTGACCGATTTAAAACCCGGCGCCGCCAGCATGCCATTTTTTGGTATCCAACCTGCCATAGTCGACAAAGATGGCAAAGCGTTATTACACGCAGGCGAGGGAAACTTGGTGATCCGCGATAGTTGGCCGGGTCAAGCTAGAACTGTTTATGGGGATCATCAGCGTTTTATCCAAACCTACTTTAGCACCTATGAAAATCAGTACTTTACAGGCGATGGATGTCGCAGAGATGATGATGGTTACTACTGGATCACCGGACGAGTTGATGATGTGCTGAATGTCTCGGGTCATCGTTTAGGCACCGCCGAAATAGAAAGTGCACTGGTATCCCACCCTGCTGTAGCTGAGGCTGCTGTTGTGGGTTACACCCACGATTTAAAAGGGCAAGGGATATACGTTTTTGTAAGCCCTGTTGAAGGCCAAAGCTATAACGACGAGCTCACCAACGAGCTAAAAGAATGGGTACGCAAAGAGTTAAGCCCAATCGCTACCCCCGACATGATCCAATGGACCCAAGGTTTGCCTAAAACCCGCTCAGGTAAAATCATGCGCAGGATATTGCGTAAAATTGCTGCTAATGAATATGACCAGTTAGGCGATGTCTCCACTCTAGCCGACCCAAGTGTGGTAGACAGTTTGATAGAAAATAGGTTGAATCGCTAAATTAATAGTTTCAAAGACTTCCTAAAAACCACCGATTCAGCAGATGTCTGACATCATATACAAAGGCTAGTAACAGCTATTCGACAACATTTATCTGAGTTAAATAAATGTTGTCCACAAAAACACTAAGGCGATGTTCATGTCTGAGAAAAAAGTTAAGTTTGAGTTTGAGAAAAAAAATAAAAATAGTATTCGTTACAAAGAGGTTCCAGAAGATGGAATGCCACCCGTTATAGGCAGTATTTATGTTCAAAAATGGTTTGCAGGCGAGAGTAAAAATATTGAAGTGACGATTAGCAAAAAGGATTAACGTTAGTCCCGATATTCTTAACAAGTTTAATTATTTATGTGCTGTAAGCGTTAATAAATAATAGTTCAGATTCGAATAGTGAGGCTCATCAGATGTACTTAATCAATACATCACTGCCCTTGCAGAAATTTATTCACTGCATACTTTGGTGTTTTTTCGAGCCTTTGAATTAACCTAAACGGTACGTCTTCTGCCGTTATTATTAGAGAAATATCATCCAGCATGGTCATCCACAATTTTGCAGTCATTTCTGAGTCAAATAAGGCCCTATGAAAACCGCCCTCCGATGGAATGTTTTTATAGGTTATTAACGAGCCTAACTTATGACTGGGCGCGTCTTGATATAAACGTCTCGACACTAATAAAGAACAAGCAAAATGGCCATTATACGATCTAGCAATCCGACCTAACTCTGCATCCAAAAAACGTTTATCAAATGATGCATTATGGGCAACCAGGTTACTGTCACCCATAAAATCAGCAAACTCATGCATAACCTCATCACAAGGAGCCGCTTTGTTTAACATACGGTTAGTGATACCGGTGTAATCTTCGATAAAAGCACTGACCGGTTTTCCAGGATCCATGAGTGCTTGAAAACGCTCAACCACCTGCCCTTTTTCAAGACGAAC
>JBNMPD010000164.1:0-7016 GCA_051276225.1 Flavobacteriales bacterium | reverse complement strand
GCCATACCCAGCCTAGGCGGCTTGCGGCCAGAACCGTAGCTAATCGTATTGCTGAGGAATTGAAGACTCCACTTGGAGAACAAGTGGGTTTTAAAATCAGGTTTTCAGATCATGTGTCTGATAGTACTTATATCAAATTGATGACAGACGGTATTTTGTTGGCTGAAATTCAACAAGATAGATTTCTGAGTCAATACGATACGATAATAATTGATGAGGCGCATGAACGTAGTTTAAACATCGATTTTATTTTGGGCTATCTAAAACAATTGTTACCAAAACGTCCTGAGCTCAAACTCATTATTACATCGGCGACGATTGACCCATTACGTTTCTCTAAACATTTTGACGATGCTCCGGTTATCGAAGTCAGTGGCAGAACTTACCCTGTCGAAATGCGTTACCGAGAAATTGAAAGCAGTGATTATGATCAGATCCAAGCTATTACCGAAGCCGTTAATGAACTTTTAACCGAAGCCGGAGGTGATATTTTGGTGTTCTTGAGTGGAGAGCGAGAAATTCGCGATACCGCTGATGCATTAAATAAACAGCAATATCGAAATACAGAAGTATTACCTTTGTATTCAAGGTTAAGTAACAGCGAACAAAACAAAGTGTTTGCACCGCATTCTTCTAGGCGAATTGTGCTTGCCACTAATGTCGCCGAAACGTCGTTGACTGTGCCAGGAATAAAGTACGTTATTGACCCTGGTACTGCTCGAATTTCCCGCTACAGTGTGCGCAGCAAAGTGCAACGTTTACCTATTGAAGCTATTTCACAAGCATCTGCTAACCAACGGGCGGGGCGCTGTGGTCGTGTATCCGATGGTATTTGTATTCGTTTGTATTCTGAAGACGATTTTTTATCCAGAGATGTGTTTACTGATCCAGAAATCTTACGTACCAATTTGGCTTCTGTTATCTTGCAAATGATGTCCTTAGGGTTAGGCAAAGTGGATGATTTCCCTTTTGTAGAGCCCCCTGATTCCAGAAGCATTAATGATGGGTTTAAATTACTCGAAGAATTAGGTGCAATTGATAACAAGCTGGGTCGACAAGGATTAACACATCAAGGCAGACAATTAGCCCGACTTCCTATTGACCCTCGCTATGCACGTATGGTGATTGAAGCCGCAAAACAAAACTGTTTGAGTGAAGTACTGATCATTGCAGCGGGGTTAAGTATTCAAGATCCTAAAGAGCGGCCACAAGACAAAAAACAACAAGCAGACCTGATGCATGAAGACTTTACTAATAAAGAGTCTGACTTTCTTGGCTATTTCCAGCTATGGCAGGGGTTCAAAGAACAACAACAAGCTTTATCATCGAGTCAATTACGTAATTGGTGTAAGAAACATTTTATTAATTTTATGCGTATGCGTGAGTGGCAAGACATTGTCAGCCAACTTAAAAAATCTGTAGCAGAATTAGGTTTTGGTATCACTTCGCAAGCGGCTGAGTATCAAGCCATTCACCAAGCTATTGCATCAGGCTTATTATCTCATTTAGGTAATAAAGATATAGACCGTGAATACTTAGGTGCCCGTAATAGCCGTTTTAAGATTTTTCCCGGTTCAGGTTTAGCCAAATCTCAACCTAAATGGACTATGGTGGCCGAGTTAGTTGAAACGGCTCACTTATTTGGTCGAGTGGCCGCAAAAATCGAACCTGAGTGGGTTGAGTCGCTGGCGCAACACTTAACCAAAACAGAATATTCCGAGCCTCATTGGTCAAAAAAACAAGGTGTGGTGCAAGCTTTTGAGAAAGTCAGTTTGTATGGACTGATACTCATTAGTCAACGACGTAAAAATTATAGCCAGATTGACCCAGAAATTTGCAGAGAAATATTTATCCGCGAAGCGCTAGTGAACATGCAAACTAAATTAAACTTTGCCTTTTTGTCTCTTAACCAAAAAATGATAGAAAACATTGAAGGCCTAGAAGAAAAAAGCCGTAGACGTGACTTATTGGTTGACGAAAGTACTTTGGTCGATTTTTATGGCGAAAAAATTCCAAAACATATTTGTTCTGAAGTCAACTTCAAGAAATGGTGGAATAAACAGACTACTGAAAACCCCGACCTGCTTAATTTCGATCCTAAAGCCTTGCTTAAGAAAGATACTCAACATATTAACGCATTATCATTTCCTGAAACCTTCAGACAAAACAATCTCACGCTAGGGTTAGATTATCATTTTGATCCAAAGGATGAGGATGACGGTGTGAGTTTGATGGTGCCATTAGCATTACTCAATCAGGTGACTCCAGTGGGCTTAGATTGGCTTATACCTGGGTTGCGGCACGAACTTATTGTGGCTTTGATTAAAGCGTTGCCAAAATCTTTAAGACGCAATTTTGTGCCTGCTCCTAATTATGCTGATGCTTGTTTGGCTGATATGCCACAAACGGATAAACAAGGTGTTCCTATTGCGTTCTTAACCGCTTTGTCCTCAAAATTAAAGCGTATGACGGGACGTGAGCCTGAGTCCAGCGAATGGCAACTTGATAGATTGCCACAGCATTTAATTTTTAATATCAAAGTCATCGACCAAGATGCCAAAGTCATCTCTCAAGGGCGAGATTTGTTTGCATTGCAACAAAAACTACAAGGCAAAGTAAAACAAAACCTTCAGGCTGTGGCCACGCCTGAACTTGAGAAAACGGGATTAGTCAGTTGGGAAATCGATAGATTGCCAAATGAGTTTATTAATAAATCCAGTGGCTATGAAATGAAGGCCTATCCAGCTTTAGTTAATGAAGGCAATTCGGTAGCCGTTAAATTATTTGACCAACCACACATAGCACAGGCATCCCACAAATTGGGTTTGCGTAAATTAATCATATTGGGGATCCCTTCGCCGGTAAAATATTTACAAGAAAAATTGCCAAATAAAGCCAAGTTGGGGCTATATTTTAATCCCTTTGGGCAAATTAAAGCCTTGATAGACGACTGTATTGATGCGGGTGTTGATCAGCTTATTAATCAATACTGCCAAAAAAATAGTGGTGACATCCGCGATAAATCTCATTTTGATCGTTGTTGTGAGTTTGTTAGACTAGAAATTAACGAAACTGTTTTACGTATTGCTCAACAAGTTGAGGTGGGTTTGACTGTTGCCCATGACATCAAGAAAAAGATGAAGGGCAGTGTGCCACTTAATCTAATTTATGCCCATGGTCATATCAAAGCTCAGCTTGATTCATTGGTTTATAAAGGTTTTGTCGCTGATGTAGGTGCCCACAAGTTGCTTGATTGGCAACGTTATATTAAGGCGATTGCTAAAAGGTTAGAAAAATTAGCTATAGATCCTACTAAAGATAAATTGCATCAACTTAATTTAGAGAAGGCGGAACAAGCTTATCAATCAAAATGTAATACAATATCAGCCAATCAGCCTGTACCGGATGAATTAAAAGAAGTGCGCTGGTTATTACACGAATTACAAGTGTCATTTTTTGCTCAACTACTAGGCACAGCCGCGCCTATTTCTGTTAAACGAATACTGAATCATTTGGATTCAATATAATTTGCTTTGACATAGCTTTAACGGCACCCTATGGATACAAGGAAATTATTTAAACTGCATGGAGTAACGGATGTTAGATTATGACGACAAACGCAATTTTTTTCGGATGATGGTTAATTCTGTATGCGAAGTTAAAATAGTGGACGATGAGTCTTCACGAAGCCTGCAGGCTGTGTGCAAGGACATCAGTGCTACTGGTATGTCTTTTGAAATAGAAGAAAGCTCTATTGAAATGGGTACTAAAGTCAGCGTTTATATTGAATCTACCAATTCGCAAATCCCTTCGCTAACCGCTAATACTAAAGTGGTGCGCTGTGATGTAATTGATGACAATTCATGCACTGTTGGTGTTGAAATTCTCGAGATGAAATAAGCGACGCTTTAAAAACAAGTAAGTGTCACTATTAATTAAATAATCGACACAATAAATGTTTATTTAAACCGCTTATTTACATTCTCGAGTATATGTTGATCTGGCAAACCCAGGTTTTAGGTCAACTTATAAGACTCTACAAACCAAGCCTTTTAAATAAAATCCTTCAGGATAGTTGGACCCAACAGGGTGGTCGGCGGCTTGACCTAATCGTTCAATAATTTGAACCGTCCTGCCTGCATCTAAGGCTGCATCAGCCACTACTTTCTGAAATAAATCAAAAGATAATAAACCTGAACAACTGAAAGTACATAAAATGCCGCCCGGTTGCATGATTTGCATGGCCAACATATTAATGTCTTTATAACCGCGACAGGCCCGTACTAAGGATGCTTTAGAATCGACAAACTTGGGTGGATCAAGAATGATTTGATCAAAATGTCTACCTGCTTGTTTAAAGTCACGTAATGCTTGAAACACATCTGCGTTGATAAACTCACATTTGTCTGTATCTAAATCATTAATTTCAACATTTCTTTTTGCGGTAGTTAAGGCTAAGTCTGATACATCGATACTGGTCACCGATTTGGCTCCACTGGCCAAAGCATAACTACCAAAGGTGCCGGTGTAACAAAAACAATTTAATAGCGTTTTGTCTTTGACATATTTTGCCGCAATGGCGCGGTTGTCTCTCTGATCAAGGTAAAACCCCGTTTTATGTCCCACTTTAACGTTAACAATGATTTTTATACCGTTTTCTTCAATAACAACTTCTTCAGGCACATCACCATGTAATACCTGAGTAATTTGTTCTAATCCTTCTTTTTTACGAATTGCCACATCACTGCGTTCGTAAATCGAACATTCTGGAAATTCTTTTTTTAATGCCCAAACAATTTTGTCACGATGCTTTTCGGCTCCTGCTGATAACAGTTGGCAAACTAACACATCAGCATATCTATCAATAGTGACACCAGGTAGTCCATCTGATTCGGCTGCGATGAGTCGATAACCAGTTAATTCATGACGTTTGATTAATTGCGCTCTTGAGGCTTGAGCTGTCGCTATTCGCCTTTGAAAGAAACCATTATCAATAATTTCATTTTGTTCAAATGTCCAGATCCGCACTTGAATTTGTGACTCTGGCGACCAAGCCCCTCTTCCTAAAAACTGCCCATCATGAGACATCACATCTACGGTGTCTCCCATGTTAGTTCTGCCTATGGTTTTTTCTATTGCGCGAGAAAAAATCCAAGGATGTTTACGTAATAAAGACTTTTCACGACCAGGCTGCAAAATGACACTAGATGACATAGGATAACTTTTATAAATAATTTGGTTCAATTGTACATCAGGGTTAGGCTTTGCTAAACAGAATTCCCGCATCTAAAAAGGATTAAACACTATGAGTAGTTCCATGCAGTTTATAAAACATGAAAACGGTTGTGACCCCGACTCATTAGAAATTTGTCATACCGACATGCCTAAACTGGTATCTGGAGAGGTTCTGGTCAAAGTGGCCTGTTTTGGTTTAAATCGAGCCGATACCTTACAAAGGCAGGGTAAATATCCTGCACCAGCGGGTGAAAGCGAAATTTTAGGCTTAGAAATGAGCGGTGAAGTTGTGCAAATTCATTCTCAGCAAACAAGTCATCAAGCATTTGAAATCGGAGATAAAGTATTTGGTTTAGTAGCCGGAGGCGGATACGCTGAATATGTAGCAGTGCACAGCCAACATCTGATGCCTGTGCCTAAAGATATGGATATGCCTCAAGCGGCGGGTATAGCTGAATGTTTTCTGACGGCTTATCAAGCGCTGTTTATTGAAAATGATTTAAAACCAAATCAGCATGTATTGATCCATGCTGGCGCAAGTGGAGTCGGGCTTGCGGCTATTCAACTAGCCAAAAGACACGGCTGTGCGGTTGCAGTGACAGCATCCAGTCAGGTGAAGTTGGACTTATGTAAACAACTCGGTGCGGACTTAGTCATCAATTATAAACAACAAGATTTTGCGGTTGAAATAGCCAAACATTGGCAAGGCTGTGATTTGATCATCGATTTTGTTGCGGGTGATTATCTTAATCGAAACCTAAAACTGCTAAATATTGATGGTAATGTAATTTATTTAGCCATGTTGGCTGGCCGTTTTGCTGATTCTTTAGATATGGCGATGATGCTGGGTAAACGTGCCACAATTAAAGGGTCTACTTTAAGAAGCCGTCATGACCTGTATAAAACCCACCTGATTAAAGAGTTTAGTCAGGCATGTTTAGCTGATTTTGATAACCATAAATTAATTCCCAATATTGATACTATATTCGCTGCCAAAGATGTGGATAACGCCCATCAACGCCTTGAAGATAACAATACTATGGGCAAGTTGATTGGTTGTTGGTGAAATCCTAGATAAATACATATTTATACAATTTCCCACAAACTACTACGTCACTTCGAATATTGATTAGATATTCTAAGTGTACATTGAAAACAAAAGTTGGATTTAAAGGTGAGTTTTTTTATTCGTTTTATCGTGAAGGTTATATGTAACGTGGGTCTTGTAGGCTTATTAATGTCTAGTTCAATGAGGGCTGAATCTGCAGATAATATTCGTGACGGGGCATATTTTGATATTGGTATTGGCTTGGGTGTTGAATCAGATCCTTTTATCTTTGATGGTAGGAATGAGTCTGGTTTAGATCTATATGTGAACGGACGTTATCAAAAGTATGGTTTTTTTGTTGAACTTCCCCTTGGCACATCCAAGCAACAAGCAACAATTGTGTCTTTGGGTTATAACTTCTTGAATACTGAACACTGGTCATATGATTTGCGATTAGCTATGAATCACAGGGATCTAGACCACGTATTGCCCTTGTCCAACCGAAAAAGTATAAGAGTGAGTCATTCAAAACTAGGATTGCGTGTTTTAGGTGATTTTGATAATACACACGTCAAATTGATTGTGGCTGGGGCCAGTGGTGATCAGGATGGGGGACTGTACACTTCGGCTTGGGTGAGCAAAGATTACCAATACTACAATTGGGGTTTTTATGGCAGTTTTGGTATTGAATATCGTAATGAAGATGTTGTTAATTATTTTTATGCCATTAACG
>JBNMPD010000163.1:0-7154 GCA_051276225.1 Flavobacteriales bacterium | reverse complement strand
AGCCGCTATCAGGGGAGCGATATAGATAAAGTGGTTTCTAGTGATTTTCATTATTATTCTTATTATTAATGTGGTTTGAACTATCAATAGTGGGTATTTCGCGAAGCGACATTATAGCTATTGAAATTTCACCGAGCTTAGAATAAGCCAAAGTACTATGCCTGCTCTTTTTGTTGTAATCATTTCTATAGTTATTTACTCGTTGTTTAGCAATGGCTTAATAAACAATCAAATGCACTATGCAGGCTATAATATGTTTTAGATGGAGGTAAGTTAACGTAATAACTAGCATCTTGGTTTTAAAAGCAAGTTAAATGAATCTCTGACTTACTTGTACCTTTACTTATTTTATCTATATGCCTACCTTTTTATAACTTTATTAACTGAAATCACATCAAATACGGTTATTGTCACCGCCACGTTATTGATGCCAATTCTCGCAGCAGCAATGAATGCTAGTTGTGCCTTTATGTTACCTGTCGCTACTGCACCTAATGCCATAATGTATGGTATGGATAAATTCAGAATTAAAACCATGGCCCGAGAAACCTTAATGTTGAATATATTCTTAGCATTTATTATAACTGCAGTGAGCTACGTGACTTTATTTTAAATAATATTTCTGTTGCCGAGCTACTGCTACCTTGGCAACAACCGAGTTATTCACCTCAATTTTTTATTCGTGATTAAAATAATAACATATTTCATTTTGCATCATATCTGAGCACTAATTATCCAGTTTAGTGCAGCTTTACATTAAATATTGACCCTTAACACCCATAAATAAAGGCATTTCAAGGCTGGCATTAATTCTGCTATGTAGTTTTGTACAGCACTTTCTTCTGTATTCCCAATTATTAAAGTATTTCTAAGGGGTGTTATGGAAGTTGAACTGTTGTGGTTTGTGGCAACGTTATGTTTAGCGGGTGCAATTGCGGGTGTTACGGCTGGACTGTTTGGAAATGGCGGTGGATTTGTTGTAGTGCCTGCTTTATTGGCTGTTTTTCCTTTTTTTACTGAATCATCAGGTGAACTTATTAAGGTAGCTATTGGTACTTCTTTGGCTTCTATTGTTGTTTCAAGTGCTCGTTCTGTGCAGGCACATAAAAAAAAGGGAGCCGTTGATTTTTTAGTACTTAAAGATTGGTCAGGCTGGTTAGTTGTTGGGGTAGTTATAGGGTTATATATTGCCTCACAAACAAGTTCGGAAAGTCTTATTGTTGTGTTTGCCACTGGGGTGTTAATTTATTCCATTTACTTTTTGTTCCCCAGCCTTTTTGCAGGTACCTCAAATACGTTAACCATGCCTAAAGGCATATTTAAAGCTGGGTTAGCGTCATTTTTAGGAGGTTTTTCGGCCTTACTTGGAATAGGTGGTGGAACTATTACAGTGATGACGATGGTGGTTTGTAATCGGACCGCACATCAAGCTGTAGCAACTGCAGCAGGTGTAGGTTTTATTATCGGATTACCTGGAGCAATTGGTTTTTTACTGATGGGACACAATGTTAATAACCTTCCTTACGGCACGTTTGGTTACGTCAATATTCCTGCACTATTAGCTATCAGTGCGGGCTCTATTCTGACTGCTCCTTTGGGAGCTAAATGGGCGCATAGTCTAGAAGAGGCAAATCTGAAACGTATTTTTGGATTTTACTTAATTGCGGTATCTATTTCTATGTTTTACAAAGCATTTTAAAAATTAACTAGTGTAAAAATGAGGGCTCAACAGATGACAGACAATATAAGTAGACGTTTATTTTTAAGAGGCACTTTTGCAACGGCTTCAGCCGTTGCAGCGAGCGGCTTAATATCTTTATCAGGTAACGCGCTAGCAGCTCATCATAGTGCTCCGATTGTTAATTATGGTCCTACTCCGGGTATTGCCAAACTTAACGCTAACGAGAATCCTTATGGTCCTAGTCCTGATGCAATGAAAGCGATGATGCAAGCAAGTGCTAAAGGTGCATATTATGCCGCTGAACCATACAAAGTATTGGTTGAGATGATCGCAGAGAAAAATAATCTCAGCAAAAATCAGGTCTCATTGAGTTCAGGCTCAAGCGGTGTGTTGTCTTATGCAGCCATTGCCGCTTCTAAAAAGGGAAAAATACTTGGACCTGATTTGTTTTGGGACACAACGGCAAAAGCGCCTCAAAAAATGGGTGCACCAAAAATCAAACGGATCGCTAAAACAAAAGACCTAAGTATTGATTTAGATGCTTTATATGCTGCGATTGAAGATGATGTTGCCATGGTGCATGTAACCAATCCAAATAATCCTACTGGTCGTTTATTGGATGCTGATAAGTTAAGAGCGTTTTGTATTAAAGCGTCTAAGAAAACATTAGTGTTGGTTGATGAAGCTTACAACGAAGTGACCGATATGCCAGAGAAAAATTCAATGGTGTCGCTGGTCAGGGAAGGACATAACGTTATTATCGCTAAGACTTTTTCTAAAATATACGGCCTAGCAGGCATGCGGGTAGGTTATATGTTGGCATCTGAAGAAAATACCAACAATATTAATCGCTTTAGTTTGGGTGGCTATGCCATGAACCAAGCTGGATTAGCTGCGGCCATTGCCAGTTATAATGATGAAGCCTTTTTGAAGATGTCTAAGTCGAAAATTGTTGAAGCACGCGAAATGGTGTTTGATGCAGTCAAAGCCAATGGGTTAATAGCACTCCCATCTTCAACTAACTTCGTTTTTGTTGACTTAGGTCAAGGTAACGCGGAAATTTTCAGACAAAAAATGGCACAACAAAATGTGTTAATTCGAGGCATTTATCAAGATTATAATAATTGGTCACGGGTCAGTATGGGGTTGATCCCTGATGTGCAAAAATATGTTAATGCGTTGCCAAAAGCATTAGAACAGACCTTAGCATTATCTTGAACAATAACTTATGTATAACTATTTAAATTAATAACTGTCCTCTCCAATCGCCCAAGGAATGGGCTTCTTTTACTAGCGTTACTATGGTTTTACTGAGCACTTGCATAGCCATGCTCGACGGTTTTTTGGTGTTATTTAGCAATAAGACTTCTCGTGTAAGTTGTGGATTTATAATGGGGATAGCTTTTAATTGTTTAGTTTTCTCTAAATTAAAGATGGCTGATGATGGAAGGATCATCAACCCAAATCCGTCGGTAACATAGCGTAAATTTGTCATCAACAAACCAAAGTTGGGTTTACTCCAAATTCTTACCCCAGTTTGAGTTTCGTAACGATTTAACATTTGTACTATGGGATCATCTTGATGCGGTAGAATGATTTCAAATTCTGCTAATTGCTTAAACACAATCTTATCTTGCTTGACAAGCTCCTGATATATAGCGGATTTTTTTTCAGTGCCAACAACTAGATAAATATATTCTTTAATCAGTGGGGTGCTGTAAAAATTTTTATCCGAGTAAGTATTTTCATAAGTGATGGCTAAATCAATTTGCCCGTTGCTCAGCCATTGGTTTATAGAGTGTGTTGTTCCGTATTGTAATGTCAGTTCTACATTTGGGTGATTTTTCTGAATGGCTTGAGTCAATGGGATGGCCAACACATTACATGCAGCCTGTGTCATGCCGATAGATATGTGACCAGAAGGATTCGCTTCAGTATCAATGATTTCACTCTTAGCCATACTCATCTGATTAACTATAGATTTAGCTCTAAGATAGAATTTTTCACCACTTGTGGTTAGCCTCACTCCTCTAAAGTCTCGTTCGAATAATTGCACTGATAATTCGTGTTCTAAGCTAGAAATTTGCTGACTAACAGCGGGTTGGGCTATATCTAGCGCTTTAGCCGCAGCAGTAATGCTGCCTTTATCCGCCGTTTTTAAAAAATATCTAAGCTGCTTACTATTCATTCAGTGTTAATACCTGCTAATTGAGCTTTGCAACAAAGTTGTGCAATCGAGCTATTAATGCGCATTTTATCGTTTTTTTTTGAACATATAGTTGTTGTTAACTGCATTTTTAATACTTTGAATACTTAGTGATACAAGTACCGTGCCATTCGGTTTGTTTAAAGTCAGTCATATAGAGGACTTCAATGGGCATAAGAAAAGTATGGGGATGCTACATAAAATAAGCATATATGATTGGCATTTGAGTTGCTAAGTGTAATCAGGAAGCTGGGCTTATTCATGTCTTTGTCATCTGTGTAATTGCAGTGCACTGACTTAGCCCACTTTTCACAAATAGTGTTTAACGTTTATTAAAATGTGAAGCACTTATTTTTAGAAATACACATACTAGACACAATAAAAGGTTAAACATGCTCAAATTTCACAAACTTAGTCTATCTATCAGACGCACGTTGCCTGCAATTGCAGCGACTTCAGCACTAATATTTGTGTCACAGAGTATTCTTGCACAAGACACAGAACAGACGGATACAACTAACTTAGAAAAAATTGTAGTGACAGGTTCGAGAGGGGCACCTAGATCCCTTGCAGATTCACCTGTACCGGTGGATGTTTTTAGTGAGAGTGACTTAGTATCTGTCCCTTTCTCAGATACTAATGACATATTAAAAACGTTAGTGCCTTCCTACTCTTTAACGCGTCAACCCATTTCTGATGGCGCGTCGTTTATTCGACCTGCTTCTTTGCGTGGCATGCCAACGGATAAAACCCTAGTGTTGGTTAATTCAAAACGACGTCATCGTTCAGCTTTAGTGCAAATTGGTGGCTCTGGTACGCAGGGCCCTGATATAGCTACTATTCCTGCTGCAGCACTTAAGGCCGTAGAAGTACTTCGTGATGGTGCCGCAGCTCAATATGGTTCAGATGCCATTGCAGGGGTAATCAACTTTGTATTAAAGGACAATGATGAAGGTGGTTCATTTTCCTTTAATACTGGCCAATATTATGAAGGTGATGGTGAGCAAATTACTATGACAGGTAATATGGGTTTTGCTTTGGGTGATAAAGGTTTCGTTAGTCTTTCAGGTGAATATTCTGATACTAAATCTACGTCACGTTCAGTGCAATACTGTACTGGCAATGCATGTTTAGATCCCAATAGCGATAATTATTTAGGCGGTGGCCGTTTTGATAATACGTTATCTGGATATTCTGATGAAACGTATGTTGCTGGTCTAAGCACTGCCAACTTAGGTGGAGAGAGTGTTGTTCAACCTTGGGGCCAACCTAATAACTCTGCCGTGCGTCTTTTCTTTAACTCTGGTTATGAAATCAGTGACAGTATGAAGTTTTATGCATTTGGTAACTATTCTGAAAGTGAAGGAGATGGTAGCTTTTATTATCGTTATCCTGGCAATGGCACGATTGAAAATTTACGAACCGAAGATGGAGGGCTTTATAGTCCTTTAGAAAAATTCCCAGGTGGTTTTACTCCACGATTCTTTGGTGACATCACCGATATATCAATTTTGAGTGGATTGGAAGGTGAGTTTTCTAATGGAATGACCTATGATTTCAGTGGTCGTTTTGGTTCAAATGAAATCCAATATACTCTTAAAAATACTATTAATCCTTCTATGGGACCTGATTCACCTACTTCATTTCGTCCAGGTGATTTGATTAACGAGGAATTACAGTTCTCCGCAGATTTTGTTCAATATCTTGATGTAGGTATGGAAAACGAAGTGTTGTTTGCCTTTGGTCTAACCTACATGGAAGAAAGCTATGAATTAGTCGGTAACGATGTGGATTCTTATGCTGCAGGCAATTATTCTTTAGGTGATCCTTGGGATTTCTGTGAAAGTGATGTTGCAACTGCAGCCGGCTTAGCAGTCATTGCAAATGGCTCAACCTTGGATTGTTCTGATAGTAGTGATGCTGTTTATACAGCGGTTGGCGTTGGTTCTAATGGTTTCCCAGGTTATTCACCTGAATACTCTGGTAAATACGAACGTGACATGGCTGGTATCTATATAGATGTGAGTACTGATGTTTCTGACGCATTGTTTGTTCAAGGTGCGTTACGTTATGAAGATTATTCTGATTTTGGTTCCGAGTTAGTAGGAAAAGTTGCATTTAAATATAGTTTAACTGACGATTTCAACTTGCGTGGCTCTATGGGTACAGGTTTCCGTGCACCTACTCCAGGTCAACAAGGAACAACTAATGTATCGACTCGACTACCTAATGGATTTCCAGTTGCTACTGGGTTATTCCCAGCTATCAGTCCGGTAGGCCAAGCATTAGGTGCAGAAGCTTTAAGACCAGAAACATCGGTTAACTACTCCATAGGTTTTACGGGTAATGTTGATGATTTGAGCCTTACTTTAGATTTCTATAGCATTGCTCTTGAAGACCGTTTTTATGCTGTGTCAACTTTAGCTGTGTCAACTGATACAACATCTGGTGAAGCTTATGATAACTTTTTAGCCCTTGATGCTGCGGGAGTTGATGGAGCAAATACCATCGGTGGTGTAAACTATTTTCAAAATGCATTTGATACAACCACCTCAGGTTTTGATTTTGTAGCCACTTATACAATGGGTGATACTTTGCTAACCGGTTCAGTTAACTATAATTCAACAGAAATCGATACAAACACTGTTGTTGTATCTGAATATTTGAATGGTGAAGATCAATTTGATTTAGAGAATGCTATTCCAGAATGGCGTGGGGTTATTTCGGCAAAACATGATTTTGATAAGTTGAGTGTGTTAGTGCGGGCAAATTTATATGGTGCCTATGAAAACGCCACTAATTCAGCTGGTACCAGCATCCAAGAGTACGATCCAAGTGTGTTGTTTGACGTGGAAGTCAATTATCAAGTCAGTGAAAGTTTGAGTCTTTCAACTGGTGCCCGTAATATCTTTGATACTTACCCAGATGAAGATGAAGGCGACATGTGTTGTGGCGCTATTTACTGGTCTGCCAACATTGTTGATTGGCAAGGTGGTTACTATTATGCGCGGTTAAACTACTTTTTCTAATTGTATAAGGTATGTGTCTTAAAACATGAAGCCGTCTAAACGACGGCTTTTTTAGTGAGCAATTATTAAAATAATTTTACAATGGTAATGTCGGGTACTTAGGCCTGATTTATTCAATTAAAATTAAGCTAGTCCTATTGCTCAGCTTAACTCAATTCTTTAATTCAGAGCTGGCTGTTGTTGAGTTAACCTCTTCCTCGTTATTTTCCAGTTCTAGTTCCTCTTCCTCTTCCTCTTC
>JBNMPD010000162.1:0-7348 GCA_051276225.1 Flavobacteriales bacterium | reverse complement strand
TCTGTTTTAAAACTCGGTCGCTTGCGGCCGATTTTTTTATGTTAAACCCCGTGTACTAGCTTAATGTTACGGTTCGGGAACCAAAGAAACGAAAGAAACAATAATCATGCATCAACACAAGCTTATACGTAGTTACATAAACAAAACTATATTTAAATCAGTTTGCATGAGTAAGTTGCTATAATTTTGAACAGTAGAATTACAAAATGTCCACAAAAAAAGCCAGCTACTGGAGCTGGCTTAAAATTGTCAATCTACCTGAAGGTAAAATACTCTTCTTAAAATATGCCTATGGAGCAAATATTCCTTTAATCATAAAGAAGAAGACTATCGATAAACCCGCACCGGCGGGAAGTGTTATCACCCACGAAACCACAATGTTTCTTACCACACCTAAGTTAATCGCGGCAATACCTCTGGCCATACCGACACCTAAAACAGCGCCAACTAAAGTTTGTGTAGTTGAAATGGGTAACCCAGAACCAGAAGCTATGACTACTGTTGTTGCAGCTGCTAGTTCAGCGGCAAATCCGCGACTTGGGGTAAGGTGGGTTATACCATTACCTATCGTTTTAATTACTCGATGCCCAAACAATGCCAAACCTGCAACAATGCCTATGCCACCAAGAGGTAAAATCCACCAAGCTAAAGATGATTTTGCGCCAATTTCGCCACCACTTTCAACAATACTAACTACTGCAGCCAAAGGTCCAATGGCATTGGCCACATCGTTTGATCCATGAGCAAATGCCATACAACAAGCTGTCACTATCATCAGTACAGCAAACACTTTTTCTACATTAGCAAACTGGGCTTCTTTTTTAGCCATTGGGTCAACTTTTATACGTCTAACATACAGCCAACCAACAATGCCTATTAACAGTGCCACACCAATAGCAATAAGATAACCTTGACCATTTGGAATATGTAATCCCACATGTTTAAGACCCTTTTTGATCGTCACCAACGCCATAACAAAGCCAGCAAGAGCCATATAAAAAGGCACATATCGTTTTGCGCTTTCAAAAGGGTTGTCTGTATCAAAAATAAGTTTTTGTGCAGATTGAAATATCAAGTAGGCAATAAAACCAGATATAGCAGGTGTAATTACCCAGCTACCTACAATACCTCCCACTTTAGCCCACTCTACGGAATCTGAGCTGACACCCACAGCGGCAAAACCAACAATCGCACCGATAATGGAGTGAGTCGTTGATACTGGCCATCCAAGATAAGAGGCAAACGCTAACCAGATACCTGCAGCAAAAAGTGCTGATATCATACCAAACACTAATAATTCTGGTGTGTCGATGAAATAAGCTGAGTCAATAATGCCTTTACGAATAGTGGATGTAACCTCACCACCAGCTAAGTAAGCACCAGCAAACTCAAATATCATAGCAATAAAAATAGCTTGTTTTATGGTAAGAGCTTTTGAGCCAACCGAAGTACCCATCGCGTTAGCTACGTCATTTGCGCCTATGCCCCAGGCCATTAAAAATCCAACCGAAGCGGCGGTTACGATTAAAATAAAACCGTAAGTGTTAATAATATCCATTGTAAATCTCTTAGTTGGCTAACATCAATTCGAGTCGAGAACCGACGCGTTCAGAAATATCGGCCAACTCGCCGACCCATTCGATAATACTGTATAAAAACATTACATCTACTGGGTTAAGGTCTTTTTCCAATGCCAATAAATTTCTGCGGATACTGATTTGTAGCACATCTGTATCATCCTCAATACTGTCCAAACGCTCAATCATGTCCTCCACTAAGCGAACTTCACGACCTCTAAAACCAGTTTCCAGTAAGTCATCTAATTCATTGATCACTTTTTTAGCTTGGTCAGTGGCATCGAGGCAACGTTTCAAATATTCCATAAAAGGAACGTGTAATTCGTCTGGGATAACCAATTGTCTACCTAAAATGCGTCCGGATATATCCTTTGCTTTATTGGCTATTTTATCTTGTTGGGTCAATAAATCTAAAACATCTTGGCGCTGAATAGGCATGAAAATACCCGTTGGCAGGCTGATGCGTAGCTCACGTTTAATAACATCTGCTTGCCTCTCAAGCATTGAAATATGATGTTGTAACTCACTGGCTACTTTCCAATCTTGAATATATACGGCTTTGAAAAAGGGCAATAAACCTTGACTACATTTGTGGACTAGGTTGATATGATCTTCAAGAGGTTTAAGGGGTGATTTTGCAAACACTCCCAAAAAAGAATTTATTGGCATAACTGTACTCTTCAATTTAAAACATGGTTAACGATTGGCTATTTTAAGGAACAAACACCTAAAATATGTCTACCGCTTGTAAAGCCATTCAATCCTATCAATTGAATGTGGCATTATGATTACATACAAAACTTTTTATGGTTTAGTATTCAGCATAACTACTAGTCTGATACTTTTTCTGTTCAAATAATACCTTACATCTATTAAAGTATGTATTAGGCTACTTAAGAGAGCATTAAGCTTTCAGAAATTTAATTTTATTACAGAAATGTGACACTTATATGAAACCCATGATATTTACTTTAGTTGGACAAGATAAACCTGGATTAATTAGTGATTTAGCCAAAACTGTTTACACCATGGGAGGTAACTGGTTAGGCAGTAACTTTTCGCATATGGCAGGGCATTTTGCTGGATTTGTACAAATTGATTTGCCCTTAGATAAACATCAAATACTTATCGAGCTTTTATCACAACATCCCGATTTAAAGATACACCTATTAAGCGGGGTAACTGAAGAGCCGGCAGAACCACAACAAAGCGTGCAAATCGAGATTACAGGCAACGACAAAACGGGCATTGTGCAAGAGTTAACGCAGATCCTAGATCAATTTAACTTAAACATTATCAAATTTGATTCTTGCCTAGAAACGGCACCTAATTGGGGTGGCTCGCTATTTAAAGCTACAGCTATGATTACTGTTGCTGCTGATTTTGACTTTGAAAAATTACAGGAGTCTTTAGAAAGTATCGCAAATGATCTAATGGTAGATATTGAATTTCAGTAGTCAACTGAACAATTGTCATTGAATTGTCACAATAGCCACACACCATTGGCGTATAGAACCCAAATTAAGAGTGAAATATGCTAGGCGCTGTCAATATATATTATCCCAAAGAACTTAGTTGGTTATCTTTTAACCAACGTGTATTGCAAGAAGCAGCCGATGCAAACAATCCCATTATTGAACGTATTCGATTCCTTGGTATTTATTCAAACAATATGGATGAGTTTTATCGCGTTCGCGTGGCTGATGTTAAACGCAAAATTTATATCCATTTAAATGAAGGAGAGCTTGAAGAGGCTGAGCAAACCAAATTATTAATGGAAAAAATCCAAGAAAAAGTCTTGGGTATGACCAAAAATTTTGACCGTATTCATTCCAACGTAGTGAAAGGCTTAGCCAGATACAATATATTTTTACTCGGCGAAGAAGATCTCAACGATTACCACACTCAGTGGTTAAGTAATTATTTCAAAAATAAGATTCTAAGGCATATTGCCCCGGTATTATTGAACAAAAAAGTGAAGTTGGTATCTAGATTAAATGACTTTGCCACTTACCTTTATGTAGGCATTCACAAAGATGATAAAGCCATTGCTTATGCATCTATTGAGATCCCAAGCCAAAATATGTCACGATTTGTGGTCATACCGCCAGAAAAAAGCCGCAAAAAGAAGTACATTATTTTGCTAGATGACATTATTCGATTGAACTTGGAAAGTATTTTTAAGGGCTTTATTGAATTTGATTCTCTCGAAGCGTTCTCTTTTAAAATGACCCGAGATTCGGAATATTCTCTAAACGATGAAATAGATGAAAGTTATGTCGATAAAATGTCAGAAAGCATGAAACAAAGATTAATTGCAGAGCCTGTTCGCGTGGTACACGACAGCAGAATGCCCAGTGAAATGCTCAAAGATTTAAAAAAGCGATTGAAAATTTCTTCCTACGACAGTCTCATATCCAGTGGTCCTTACCGTAACTTTAAAGACTTTATTGGATTTCCAAATGTTGGCCGTGATTATTTAGAAAACCAAGAGTTACCCGCTCTAACATCAAAAGACTTTTCTGACTATGACACCGTATTTGATGCGATTACCGCAAAAGATATTCTGTTGCATTATCCCTACCATCGTTTTTTACATGTTACCGAGTTTATTCGCCAAGCTGCATTTGATCCCAGTGTTAAACACATTCGATTGAATATTTATCGAGTGGCTAGCCAGTCAAGAGTGATCAGCTCATTAATTGATGCGGTAGATAATGGTAAAAAGGTAACAGTGGTCGTTGAGCTGCGCGCAAGGTTTGACGAAGAAGCAAACATTCAATGGTCTAAAAAAATGACCGACGCCGGTGTACAAGTTGTGTTTGGTATGCACGCGTTGAAAATTCACAGTAAATTGTGTGTCGTCACACGTGAAGAAAAAGGCCAGTTAGTTAAATATGCGCATTTTGGTACCGGTAATTTCAACGAAAAAACAGCAAAGATTTACACTGACTTTAGCTTATTTACTCGTAATCAAGAACTCGCTAATGAAGCCGAAGCTGTTTTTACTTTTATTCAACAACCCTACAGAAGACAAAAATTTCAGCATTTACAAGTGTCACCTCTTAATGCTCGAACTAAAATCCAAGCCTTAGTACGTCAAGAAATACAAAACGCTAATGAAGGACATAAGGCTGAAATAACACTAAAAATCAATAATTTAGATGATAAATTACTGATAGATGATTTATATAAAGCCAGTCAAGCAGGAGTCAAAATCAAAGCGATTATTCGAGGTATGTGTTCGTTAGTACCCGGGGTAAAAGGTTTAAGTGAGAATATTAGTGTTATCAGTGTTGTTGACCGTTTTTTAGAACACCCAAGGGTAATGGTATTTGAAAATGCAGGAGACATTAAAATGTTTATTTCTTCTGCAGATTGGATGACCCGCAACATGGATTTTCGTATTGAAGTGGGGTGCCCTATCTATGACGAAGATTTAAAACACAGAATAATGGATATATTGAACATACAATTTAATGACACACTCAAAGCCCGTGTCATAGACAAACAACAAACTAACCATTACGTGACCAGAGGCAATCGTAAAAACCTGCGTTCTCAAACTGAAATTTATCGATATTTTAAAGCACTTGAAAAGGACAAAAATGTCTAATACTAAAACCGTACTCGACTCTACCTTCGACAACGTAGAATCAAGAGATACTATTAAGGTCGCTGCGTTAGACATTGGCTCGAATAGTTTTCACTTAGTAGTTGCACGGATTGTTGCAGGCTCAGTTCAAATACTTCACCGGGTTAAACAGAAAGTTCGCTTAGGGGATGGTTTAGGTAGAGATGGAGCTTTATCTGAAGAAACTATGCAGCGTGGCTTAGATACATTAAAAGTGATAGCTGAGAGCCTACAAGGTTTTGAGCCGCAATGTGTAAGAGTGGTCGCCACCCATGCACTGAGAAAAGCGAGTAATGCAAAAGAGTTTTTGAGAGCAGCAAAAAAGATATTTCCTTTTCCTATCGAGATCATATCAGGAGCAGAGGAAGCGCGGCTTATTTATCAGGGCGTCGCCCATACCAATCATCAAGAAGGCCAACGCCTAGTAGTCGATATTGGTGGTGGTTCAACCGAATTTATTATTGGTGAGGGGTTTAATACGAATATATTACGTAGCCTACAAATGGGCTGTGTG
The DNA here is from genome assembly GCA_051276225.1 of Flavobacteriales bacterium. Taxonomy (GTDB): domain Bacteria; phylum Pseudomonadota; class Gammaproteobacteria; order Enterobacterales; family Alteromonadaceae; genus Paraglaciecola. The sequence goes on along the minus strand of JBNMPD010000162.1, from coordinate 1,623 downwards.
AGTTATACCAATCGCTTTTTTAAGCAAGGCGAACTCAAACAAAAAGCCTTTAACCGCGCCATTACCAGTGCCCAACAAGAATTGGAGATGATCGATAAAAAATATAAACAGATTGGCTGGAATACTTGTATCGGTACATCAGGTACCATCAAAATCATTATCGAGTTAGCAGCTCAACTTGATAGTACTAATAGAGAAAACCATGTGTGCCTAACTGACTTACTCACATTGATGGAGTTGTGCTGTGCAGCTGGCAATAGCAGAGATCTCCAGATACAAGGTCTGACTGATGACCGCCGTCAAGTTTTTGCAGCTGGTTTGGCTATTTTAATCGCCACGTTCAAAAGTTTGGGCATACAGGAAATGGAATTTTCTCAAGACGCGCTGCGCGAAGGTGTTTTATATGAAATGGAAGCCCATCTAACCCATCCCGACATTAGGCAGCGCAGTGCTGAAAGCTTAGCTACTCGTTATGACGTTGACGTTGAACAAGCAAAACGAGTGCTTGCCACTACCATGGAGCTGTATCAGCAATGCAAAAAAGCATGGAAAATTGATAATGAAGAGCTCAAAAACATGTTGGCTTGGTCTGCCTTGTTACATGAGGTGGGTTTACAAATTAATACCCGAGGCATACAACGCCACTCAGGTTATATATTACAGAATATCGAATTACCCGGATTTGGACAGGAACAACAAAACTTATTGGCCACGTTAACCAGGTTTTATCGTAAAAAAATTAGAGTCGCAGAAATACCGGAATTCACTCTTTTAGCTCAAGAGCAAGTATATAAACTTATCGCGTTGTTACGTTTGGGCGTGTTACTTAACATAAAACGTCAAGATGATATTTTGCCCATTATTTTGCTAACAGCAGATGGCGATACATTACAACTCCAATTTCCTGATGAATGGCTTGAGCAAAAACCGGTATTTAGTGCGGATATCGAACGCGAGAGTAACTATATTCGAGAGTTAGGTCTAAAGTTGAACTACAAATAAATACAACATATTATGTCCTAAATCATCTTAAATCGTATGAATCACGAAATATTAATATTGGTTGGTTGGCTGGATAGATGAATGAAGCTGGGAATGAGGTGAACTAAGACTTACCTGAGTTCACACAGCCAACTTGTAACCCACACCATAAACCGACTGGATCCAGTTTTCATCGCCAATCATGGCAATTTTCTTTCTCAGTTTCTTAATATGGCTGTCAATAGTGCGCTCACTAACAATGCGGTGATCGGAGTAACATGTGTTCATCAACTGATCACGGGAAAATATCCTGCTCGGCTCAGAACTGAGCAAAGACAACATTTGGAACTCTACTGAAGTTAATGTTATGGCTTGCTGATCTATAGCCATGACCATCCTGTGGGCGTCAATGATAAAAGGCAAAGAAATATTAGAAGGTGACTTTACAGCATTGGTTCGTCTTAAAAGTGCTTTGACCCTAGCAACCACTTCTTTGGGGCTAAAAGGTTTACAAATATAATCATCAGCACCAATTTCTAAACCAAGTAGCCTATCAATCTCCTCCACCTTAGCAGTGACCATAATTATCGGAACTTGGCTTGTCTGACGGATCGACTTACAAATTTCAATTCCATTTTTACC
>JBNMPD010000161.1:0-7366 GCA_051276225.1 Flavobacteriales bacterium | reverse complement strand
TGTTGATGTTGAACAGCGGCTTATTATTTCAAGAATGTTACAACGAAAGTCATCTAGACAAATTAACAAAACTAATTTAACACCAAATAATACAGGTACTTGCAGACACTTTGACAGATTATAAATCTGAAAAAAAACTATACCTCACACATGAGATACCGATATTATTCATAATTTATATTCTTTAGAAAACACAAAAAGTTATTTAGTCACACCTTTAATATACATTTAACGCTTTCTGCGAGTCTTGTGTGTAGGGGCTATCCAACAACCTAATAATTCATATGATGTTCAGATAACCTGACAATAATAAAAGTATTCCCCCCACTAAATTTCTTAAAATCGGCTTCAGTAAAAAATTTTATAAATTTTTAGACTCAATAACGCCTCATACATGCAAGTGTTAATTTTTAACGCATCATCGGCGTATTTTAACGCATTTTTAAGCAGTTCTTAATATATTATCTATACTAATTATTATAATTAGACGATAGATTTATTAATTTTGTTTACTTATTTTTTAAAACTTTGGGTTGGTATTATTAAGATTTGTTCATACTCCGCATTGAATAAACCTTATACAAGTTGCTATTCGTAGAGGGTATCAAGGAGCAAGTTTTGTCAAATATAAGTTTAACTCAAAGACTGATTTCAAGTCTTACAGCAGATAACCAAACGATGATCTGTAACGATACGTTTAGTTATAGAGTGTTATTTATAAATCATGTGAGGCCTGACGAAACCAATTTTAGGTATTTTCCCTCTATTGTCATTGATGATGAGCATGCGGATTTTTTTATAAAACATCTTCTCACTAAACGCCAGTTAATCGATATCTACAAGGGTGAAGGCCATGTATTAGTGGGTAAGTCATGTTTTATTAACTGTCTAAAGTATGATTCTCCAGAGTGGCGTAAAGTTAATAAGAATATCGATTCCATTACTGAATTGGCGAATAATATTGCAGTATCTGACCTTATTCAAGCGCCCACAATTTTTCCACTGGAAGACGACACATACCAAGTGCTAACGGGGCATAGACGGTTTTTTGCGTTAATTTATGCAAAAGGCAATCATGCTCCTACTCAGTTTAAGGTATATGACCAGCCGCCGTTATTACAGAAAATAAAACAATTTCAAGAAAACTCAAGCCGAGAAGACTTACCTCAATATGGCAAACTCGGTGCATTTAATGCTGCCAAGATAGAAATTGATGCTTTGTCACTGGCGAACAAACAATTGGGCCGCAGTAAAATATCAATAAGAGAAGCCGTATCGATCATGGGTATCTCTATGGGCGCTTATGACAATTATAACGTTCTCACACGCTACAATTGTGTAGTAGAGGCTTATGAAAATGGGTTGAACTTTCCATTTTTAAAAACCAAGAAAATAGTACTACAAACCGAACATGCGTATAAATCTGAATTTAAGAAGACATTATTGAATGTGCTCGACAAACGTGAGATAGAGCAGAAAATTCAAGCACTTTTATCTGGCGAAAAACTCGACATTCTAGTACAAGAAGTGTTCAAGTTTAAAAAGATCCAGTCGCGTCATACTATTCAAACGTTATTAACATGCAACCTGCAAAGTCTAGATATGGGAATTGATTGGGGTAACATCGATTGGGAGGATTCTTCACAGGTGACTCAGATAATGAACACAGTTATCGATTTTCTTGAACAGTAATTTGATGCTATACACGATAATTTGTTATCCGCATAATCACCTGTTAACGTGGCCAGTAGTATCCAGCAATTTAAATTGGCAGCCAACGGCCTGAATTTCACAGGCTCGATATGACACTAATGAAAACTAACTTTCACAATCAAATTCGTAACAAGGGTCATACGTTCGTCCTAACTTGTGACGGTTGAAGCGAGAAGCATTGTCACCAGCGTGAAACAAATGCTCAATCAGAAGGTTACTGAATAACTGCGGGCTAAGAGACAAAGGACGATGAAGAAATCCTAAACTATTCAAGAGCATGCTCTTGAATGCCTAACCAAGGACGATTTTTCACTTATCAGATTGTAGTAAATGCTTATCTAACAAGGGCACTAGGTTTACATCGCCGATGATGCCAACAACAGATTCCATAATAGTCTAACCATATGATTTTTATGGTTATATCGCCCTATAATATTGAAGTGATATAATATTTAATCAAAAATAATTTGGGAAACGTTTAAAAAAAATATTTCATTTTGCTCTGATCAATGTGAGTTATACGTGAGATATTAATTAAAACTATATGCTAGAGTTCTGTGCAATTAAGCGTTTTTAAACTCTAAAATACTTGAAGCCAATTTAACAATTGACCTAATAATCGGTATTTGATTTTATAACTTCTATCGAGCCCTCAATCGCTTTATTTTCTAAACAATGACTTATTATTTGTAGCAGTGCTTCCGACACCTTTTGCCCTTTACGAGCGACCAGTAGCCCTCGCTTTGTCAAAATGCGATTTTCAAGGATCATTCCCTCTTTTAAATCGACTAACTTGACGACAATTTTGGGCAGATTAGTACCTAAATTTAATATCGTGCTTAAAGCCCTGAGTATTCTTGGGTCGTAAAATTGCCTTTGCATTTCTAACTTAAAAAATGCCTTTTTCGTACTTTGCTCTTGTTTTTCAAAGCGAATAAAATCAATCACTACCTTCAACATTCGTGCACCAAGAGGAATATCTGTGCCACTCACATTATTGTTTGGTGTACCTTCACCGTTGAAACACTTTTCTTGGTACAAAATATTATCTGCAATTTTTTCCATTCTAGGGATCTGTCTGATTAAGTCTGCAGCAAGAGCTGGATGTTGTGCAAATAACTGTTTTTCTTCTTCACTGATTGTCTGGCCACTATCAATATTTTTCAGTGTTTCTGAAGGGAAAATAACGCATCCCAATTGAGACAATTGAACCATAGGCACAAATCCCCAAGAGTCGGGTAATTTCAACGCCTTTGCTAATCGCTCCATGTAATCAACCATTTTAACGCTATTTTCCGTTGCATCTGGATTGACTAAGTCCAATACGACGCTCAGCACATTTATGACACCTTTCAGCGTTTTATTTAATAATACCTTTTCAGCAACGACTAAGTTGTATTGTTTAATGCCTGCTTTAATTGCAGAAATTAGCGTATCTGGCTCACAAGGTTTATTTATAAATCTAAACACATCACCAATGTTAACTGCTTGAACGGCTGTTTCTTGATCCAAGTCCCCAGTCAACATCATCCGAACTGTATTTGGAGATAACTCTTTTATTTTTTGTAATAATTCAAGGCCACTCATATTTGGCATTTGCATGTCAGTCACAACAACTGCATATTTTTTTCCTTTTGATATGAGCTCTAATGCTTCTTCACCACCTAACGCCACATCAAAATTAAATTCATTTCTTAATGTTCTACGATGAGAATGAAGAATATTGATCTCATCATCGACCAATAATACATTTGCTTGTTTCAAATGTTATTCCCTTATATTGCGCCATTGAACTAACTGTTCCGAAATGCCAAAGTGAGTAATGATTGCTTCATCAACCTCTAAATTATTAATGATCATTTTAGCGATATATATGGCAGTTGCGCCGCCGAATTCGTAGTGAATTAATTTGTCTATTTTATTTTGCAAGATAATACATTCAATCACGGTGTAAGGGAAATTCCAAAGATGTAACAGATAACTGGTGATTTGAATATTATCTACATGAAATATTTGCCTCTCCAACTCTGTGTTGTCTTGACCGTGTTTTCTTTTTTCGAAGTAGACCTCCATACCCTTTGGATTAATTTGCCAGAGTATGAGTTCACCAATATTATGCAGTATACCCGCTAACATCGTAATATTCCGATCTGAGCTCTTTGCTATCGATGATGCTAATTTAGCTATTTTCAAACCTCTTTGAAGCGTTTCTTGCACAAACGCTGATGGCACTCCTTCTATATTTGAGTATATTTCAGCTATCGCAACAACATTGCTTATTGCATCTACACCTAATCTTGTAACCGCGTCGTCTAAGTCGGTTACATTTCTGCTGGAAACGATAAAAGCGCTATTCGCGACTTGTAACACTTTTGCGCATATAGAAGGGTTTTCCGAAATAAGCATGGATACATCTTTCATCGAAAAAGATTCAGTTCGTAGTATTGATTTTATTTTAACAAACATTATGGGGACCGAAGGCAGGCTCCTCACACTTCCTACAACTTGCCTCACGTCTTCGTAAGCAAAGTCGCCGCTAACTGCATGTATACGTTCTATTTCAGTCTTTAAAACCAATGGGTCACAAGGTTTATTAAACCATTGATGGGCAACGTAACTTGCACGTACACTTAAATCAAGGTTTGCATGCCCTGACAAGATAATGCGCACTATAGAAGGATATAACTCGCTCACTTTCTCTAATAAAACGGCACCATTCATTCCAGGCATGCGCATATCTGAGACAATAAAGTCAGCATCAAAGTCTTTCAAAATATTTAACGCTTGCTCACCACTTGTTGCAAATTTAATCTGCCAATCAGATGCATACAATGCACGTTTAAGACCATCTAAAATAAATTGTTCATCATCTACAAATATGACTTTCATACTGAGTATTTTCCCCTTCCAATGAAAAAATCAAATTAGGTGATAGGTATTGAAATAGTAAAAGTAGTGCCAACATTGAGTTGGCTTGTGACTTCTATTGAGCCTTTATGTTTTTCTACTATGACCAGGTACGCCATACTTAAACCTTGTCCTGTTCCTTTACCTACCTCTTTTGTAGTAAAAAAAGGATCGAAAATACGATTTTTAACCTCGAGGCTCATGCCAATACCATCATCTTTAATCGCTATTTTAACGCTGTTACCTTGCTGATAAACGTCGATATTGATGGATCCCATGGTACTACTTTTTTTACCGTGTTTTTCTTCAATTGCATGTGCAGCGTTAACAATAAAATTTAAAATAACCTGATTAAATTCGTCACGCAAACAATTAAGCTTGGGTAAGGTATCAGAATAGTGTGTTTCTAAATCAGCAATATAACGCCATTCACTTCTTGATACGGTGATCGTAGATTCGATGGCTTCCTTTACATCAACTAAACTTATTTCCCCCTGATTTGTGTGGGAAAAAGATTTCATCGCAGCAATTATTTTTTTGACTCTTTGTAGCCCTTCTCTTGATTGTTCGATTGCTAATGGGATTTCGGCCAACACAAAGTCCATGTCGTTATCCTGAAATATTGTTTTAATATCGTTTAACTCTTCTTGGGTAATTTGTGAAATATCTTTATTGGTTATGACTTGAGTCATACGGATAATGTTAAGACAGCTATCAAATGCAACATTTAAAAAGTTGATGTTATCTGACACATATTGGGTCGGGGTATTAATTTCGTGTGCAATACCTGCTGATAATTGTCCGATAGACTCTAATTTTTGTGACTGCCTTAGTTGAGTTTCTAATTCACTTCGTTGAGTAATATCTCGAGCAACACAGTTAAAGATAGTGAGGTCTTGTGTTTGTAGCGATATTTTAGAAAAATTGACTTCTATTGGAAATTCGCTGCCATCTTGCTTGACACCTTGAGCCACAAAAGTTTGTCCTAAACAACTCTGTAATGCTTTATCTAGGGAAATGGCTGATAAATGCTGGAATCTTTTTGACTTCATAAGAGATTGAAGATTACATCCGATTAAGCTGTCTCGTTCATAACCAAACATTATAAAACCTGAAGAATTAATACTTTCAACAATGCCAGATGAGTTAATTGTCAGTAAACCATCAGCCATATTTTCAACTATGTCTTTCTCTCTAATTGCACTGTGTTTAATTTTTAGTTCTGCTTTTAATAATCTTTTTTCTACCAAAGCAAATAAAATAGTCGTAGCAACCATGATCAAAACGATGCGAGCAATATCCAACGAAAACGCAACAGCGGCATCATTCATATTATAAAAACTAAATGTATTATCGATATAAATATAAATAATCACTCCAGCCATTGCGACATAATGCATACAGACTAAAGCGATGCCTATGACAGTTGAAATAATAATTTTTGTAATGAATACATGCCGAGTGACACTATGAAATTTTATGATTGAATATATTATAACTGTAGCCAGCAAGTGTGCCGAGACAATGTAAGTAATGAATAATAATGGGGCATAATACATGACAGCTTCAATTTTTATGGCTTCTATGCCAATAAAATGCATTGAGCTAAGACCAATTGTCAGGCAAAGAGCACTGCATTGAACTGTAACAAAAGAGAAGTCTTGTTTTGCTAGTAACCTAATTGAAAAATAAACCCCAACCATAGGAACAAAAACAGATAAAATAGTGAGACCAACGTCGAAAGATACTGGAATAGGCAACATAAAAGCCAACATGCCTGTAAAATGCATTGCCCATATGCCAAGACCAGATACAACACTGCCCAAAATTTTCCAGTGCTTTAAAGCCTTATTAGTGCCAACTAGCCATGTTTGTTCAAGAGCCACCAATAAAGCATAAGCAGCAAAACTCGCAACTAAAAGTGACAAAGTCACTAAAAAATAATTGTAGTCTGCCTCGATTACTTTATAAATCTCAGTAGAAACAGATTTAAAGTGCCAAAATTCAAACATAATTTTTCCATTTTAAAAGGCTGGGTGAATAGACAGCAATGTTAACTAGCCCTTTTTGTTTCAAACTAACGTTGTTTAGTGATTTCGCAGCAACTAGTAGCCAATCAAATACTAGATATTTAAAATACTAACGTCATTTAACGAGCAGCTATCGATTTTAATATAGGTGATATATCTACAAAATTTTGAGTTCTTTCAACATTTGCATCACTTTATTAGCGCGATTTTTGTTTCGTTATAAGCTGAATTATTGTTCTTCCAATTTTGGAGGAAGAAACGAACGAAAATAAGCTCAATAAAATAAATCAAAATCGTTGCTAACTAGGCTGTTACGATCCACACCAGTGATGTTATCGCTGCCTTATTAACTTTGGCAGTCTAAACGCCTAGACTAATTATTACCAGCGTACCTATTAACCAGTAATTAAACTTCGGGTGCAGGCCTTTCTATCTGTTTTTTGCTGAGAGTCTGGAGCTGGTTTACTAACATTGCTCATTAAAATTAATCACATATTCATAGTTAAAAAATAAAAGAGTGTTGGATGACTGAACAATAGATTATCTATATTAAATAATGTGAATACCTAACTATCGCACTCCATCAATACCCATCGATAATAGTATATTTCTGTTAGAAATCTGAGGGCAGAACATTGCATGATTAAAAACCCGCGAAATAACATCTTATCTAAAAATCAATAAACAGCTTTAACTTGCCCTTTTATGAAAACACA
>JBNMPD010000160.1:0-7488 GCA_051276225.1 Flavobacteriales bacterium | reverse complement strand
GTTTATCAAACAATGTATGGAGCATCGCTAACATCAATAAAGCATCAGTGCCCGGTTTTATAAAGTGATGTTCACTACTCATATCTGCCGTTTCAGATTTTTTAGGGTCAATGACCACCACTTTACCGCCACGGGCTTGAATAGCTTTTAATCTACGTTTTATATGTGGCACCGTCATTATGCTGCCATTCGACGCCAATGGATTGCCCCCTATAATCATAAAATGTTGGGTATGATCAATATCTGGAATAGGAATTTGTGACTGATGTCCAAATAGTTGACGACTAACAATATGATGTGGCAGTTGATCGACTGATGTGGCTGAATATCGATTATGTGATTTTAACGCCCGATAAAAATAAGGACCAAATAGAATAGAACCCATATTGTGGGCATTAGGGTTACCAAGATATGTAGCAACTGATTCAACTCCATGTTTTTGTTGCACGTTAAACAAGCTACTTGCCACTTTGTTTAAGGCATAATCCCAGGATACTTGCTGCCATCCTTTTCCATCAGCTGTTTTCTCAAGTGGTGTGCGAATACGTTCAGGATCCTCATATAAATCTTTAAGTGCCATTGCTTTAGGGCAAACATGTCCCTCACTAAAAGGGTTTAATTTGTCACCTACAATAGATAATATTTCTCTGTCTTGAGTGGTTACTTCTATACCACACATGGCTTCACATAAGGTACACGTTGAATAATGTTTTTGTTCTTCAGTTAGCATAATCAAGGTCACAAAATTGTTAATGGTTAAAATTTATCGATTAACGTCGTTATACACAAGCATCATTTTTACTTATGTTTTCTCGTGCTTATATTTACACTTAACTTTATGCTCTAGACACAAACGTATAACTATTTTACCCTGAGTAATAAGTATACGTTTAATTACCACTTTCAAGGAACGTAGTTGAAAATCACTGACACCAGTGCCCAAGATACTGTTATTGCCCCTAAAAAATCAGCAAAGGCCTACGCCCTATTAGCATTATTTTTTTTAGCACTCATCATTGCGTTGACAATGTTTTATCCATATTTGTCACGTTGGTCTGACTCTTCCATGTCAGTATCAACGGATCGTATTCGGATTGGCACAGTCAAGCGTGGCGATTTTGTTCGAGACTTGTCAATTCAAGGGCGAGTTGTAGCGGCAATCAGCCCTACATTATATAGCCCAGCACAAGGCACTATTACTTTTTTGGTAGATGCTGGAGACGCAGTTCTAAAGAGCCAAATACTGGCTATAATAGACAGCCCAGAGTTGTCCAATCAACTGAAACTAGAACAGTTCACCTTACAACGATTGCAATTTGAGTTAGACAGACAACGGATCCAAAGTAAAAAACAAGTTCTAGAAAATCAAAAATTATCAGACTTAGCCAAAGTAGCGTTAACAGCAGCAAATAGAGAAAAGCGCCGCGCAGATCAAGCTTATCAAAGCCATTCTATTAGTCAGATTGATTTTGAAAAAGCCCAGGATGACCTAGAAAATGCTATGTTAATTTATAAACATTCTGTGAACGACGGAAAACTGAATATTGAAAGCCTCGAGTTTGAAGTACAGACTAAACAGCTACAAGTAGACAGGCAAGCTTTAGAGGTAAATGAGCTATCTAGGCAAGAGACTGATCTCACCCTGCTGTCACCAGTCAATGGGATTGTGGGTAATTTAGCGGTAGAGCAAAAAAACCAAGTCAGTAAAAACCAAGGGGTTATGAGTGTAGTGGATTTAACTGACTTGGAATTAGATGTCAATATTCCAGAAAGTTATGCTGACGATTTAGCTATAAGCATGTTGGCTGAAGTCAATTTAAATGGACAAATCTATCATGCGATTTTGGTGACTATTTCCCCTGAAATTGAAAACAATCAAGTAACAGGCCGAGTGCGTTTTGCCAAAACTGACGCGGATGCTAATCAGCTGTCTGCTCCATCGGGACTGAGACAAAATCAGCGGCTAACTACTCGTATATTAATGGAAAGCAAACGCGATGTGCTTTTGGTAGAACGAGGGCAATTTTTACAAACTGCCAATGGAAATATTGCATACGTGGTGCAAGATGGACTGGCGTATCGTACTCCTATTAAAACTGGGGCCCGCAGCTTATCTGTGGTAGAAGTACTTAATGGATTAAGTGAAGGACAGCGCATTATTATCTCAGGCACTGACCAGTTTAATGGTGCTGAAACTGTATTGATCAGCCAATAGTGTTTCATTATTACTTGGCGCTTTCACTCAAAAATATTAGCCGTCAAAAAAGCTTAAGTCTTTTAATTTCGACTACATTGGGACTGGGTATCGCAGCATGTATGATCACGTATTCGCTAATATATTTAATGTCTATAGACCCTTTGCCAAATAAAAGTGCAAGGGTTTATCATATCCAACTAGACAATTGGAAACTTCATTCTGCTGCAGTTTTACCTGATTTGCCGCCTGAAGAAGTCACATGGCAAGATGCCAACAATATCGTGAATGCCAAACAAGCTAAATTTCAAGCTGCCCATGCCATAACATGGGGAATGGTTACCCCAGAAGATATAAACGTGCCCCCATTTTTAGGTATTATCCGAGCCACACATGGTGAATTTTTCCCGATGTTTGAGATACCATTTTTATATGGTCAAGGTTGGCAAAACTTCCCTGCTAATGATGTTGAATATGTGACTGTTTTGAGCAAGTCGACTAATCAACGTATTTTTGGAGGTATAAATTCAGTTGGTCAAACCTTGCCTATGTTAGGTCGCTTATTCACAGTGGTAGGTGTTTTAGATGAATGGCACCCTACTCCAAAGTTTTTTGATCTGTCTTTTGGCGCATTTTATCAGCCCGAAGATTTATACGTTCCTTTGCAAATCAAAGCTGATCTTGAACTGCCTCACGGCGGTAACTCTCATTGTTGGGAAAAGCATAAAGGTAACAAATATCAAGCTTTTCTTAACTCTGAATGTGTCAACTTTAACCTCTGGATTGAATTGTCCCGTGAACAAAGTAAACAGCAGTTTCATCATTATTTGCAGACCTATGTTGAACAACATAAATCCCTCGGCCGATTTCCTAAGCCCATCAATAATATTATGCTAGATATAAAACAATGGTTGGCACACAAAGAAGTTGTGGGTTCAGACATGTATGTATTCTTTTATTTAGCTTTATTATTTTTGTTAGTGTGTTTGTTCAATGTAGCCAGCTTAATGAGCACTCAGTTTACGGCTAAAATTAGTGAGAACGCTCTCAGAAGAGCCTTAGGTGCCAGCCAACAGGCGATTCTTAGCCAATGTTTAATAGAAACATTTATTTTGGGTTGTTTCGGAGCACTCATAGGTCTAGTGCTTTGTTTGTTTGGGCTTGAAGGCATCAAGACCCTTTACCCTAACTTCAGTGCATTTCTTTATCTGGATATACCTTTAATGCTGATGACTGTGGCAATGAGTATTTTATCTAGTGTTTTAGCAGGTTTAATACCCAGTATTAAAGTGTGCATGTTAGCCCCTGCTGGGTATTTAAAATGAGGGTGGATCTAAAGCCGTATATCAATCTGTTACCTTTTACTCGTATTGCATTCAGGCCAATGATCGACGCATTGCTCAGGCAAAAATACGCCATGACCATGTTGCTCTTACAGATTGCACTTACCCTAGCGGTTCTCAGTAATGGGTTATTTATTGTCTGCCAACGATTAGAAATATTACAACAACCAAGTGGTATCGACGAGCCCCATATTTTTGTATTAACTAGCTCTGGGTTCACCAAAAACTTTAACCCACAAAACAGTATACAAACTGATTTGGCTGAACTTAGACAGATGCCAAATATTATTAACGCAGTCGCCACCTATTCTTTTCCGTTTAGTGGCAGTAGTGAATGGGATGAATTACAAACCGATGCTGGTAGCGATCAAAATACGGTGCCCGCTGCCAGTTACAGATTGGACGAACACGGCATAAACGCATTTGGACTGTCGCTTATTGCCGGAAGTAACTTCATCCCAAGCGAGGTGCTGTGGCAAACGCAAAGTAATAAAACATTCCCAAGTGTGGTCATAATAACGAGTAACGTGGCAGCAGGCTTATTCAACACTTCAGACTGGACATCTGTGATTGGTAAAACAATTTTTATTAACACAACACATAGCGCTGTTATCAAAGGCATTGTGAAGCAACTTCAAGCACCTTGGGATCCGGTAGGACAAATTGAAAACAGTATTATCTACCCTAGAGTGATTACGCGTAACTCTACACGTTACTTAATTCGCACTAAACCAACTATGTTACAGACTACTATTGCCGCTACAGAACAGCATCTGGCAATGAGCAACCAGCAACGCATGATCCGAAAAGTAGAAAGTATAGAAACTATCAGAAAACAAGTACATGGTCCTGATATCGCGGCCATTACCATTTTGTTAGTGGTGATGACAGCACTGACTATTATTGCTGCTATGGGGATTGCAGGCATCACTAGTTTTAATGTACTAAAACGACATAAACAAATCGGTATCCGGCGTGCATTAGGTGCAAATAAAATAGACATTTTAAATCAATTTTTGGCTGAAAATATTATACAAACCAGCTGTGGTGTTTTTATCGGTTGTTTACTCGCGTTAGGACTTAATATTTTTTTAGTCGCTCAATATGCCTTACCTAAGTTGCCTTTCAGCTATATTTTAATAGCGGTATTTTGTTTGTATGTGTTGGGTATATTGGCCACTTTAAAACCCGCATTAAAAGCCATGAACATATCTGCTGCACAGTCCACAAGAAGCCAATAGGTTATGTTTAAAAAACTCGGCCGCAAGCGATCGGGTTTTAAAACAGACCCCCACTGCTTGGCGTTTTTTCTTTTCTATCCATCTGTGAAGTAGCCGTCTGGGTATATCTAAACATTTATTAATTAGTTGATTGATTAATTGATTTACGCATGTTTTCAAAAAGCGAGGGTTCCCAAGGGCGCATAGCCATAAGTAAACCAATATGTTGACGTTTATCAAGGGGTAAATCTGCGTCTTCTAGGTTTAAATCCGATGCTTCTTTTGTTAGTTGATTCAGCTTACGTTGAATAATCTGTACCGATGATTGGGAATAACGACCACGCAGATAAAAACGAAAGTGCCATTGTTCGTTTTGTTTAGGTGCCATAAATTTTACCATCACCTCTTGCTCCATAAACTTTTCTAAAGGGCCGCCTGGGATCCACCTGAAATCATGTGCAATCAGCGATTTGAAACGATTATTAGGTAATAAATCGATAATTTTAAGTTTATCTAATCTTGCTAACAGTTGAATACATTGGTGTTTATCAATATCGTAATAATTGATGATTTCATCAAACTTCCATACATCACGCACGCAAACGGCCACGAGTAACAGTTTTGGATCTGCTAACAACTCATTTTCTTGTTCGACTGTTAGCTGACTAATTTGCTGTACTAGTTTTTCGGTCAAAACAAATAAATCTGATAGGCTCATTTGCATAATGTCACAAATTTGTTCTAGGCGTTCCAAGGTAAAACTTTGAGTGGAAAATATACGTTTGATATTGGCTTCGCTCATGCCCAGCTTTAGCGCAATATCTTTGTAAGTGATCTGCTGCTGGCGTAACAATTGTTTTAACGTTTGATTGACCTGACTAATTTGACTCATGCATTTCCCCATTACTTTTTATTATTATCCATTATACTTCATCATTTTCCAAAAGGTATTACTTAACTATACCAAAAGTGGTAATAGAGTATACATAACACAATAGTGTTTACGTATTAAATACCAAAGCCTAATATAGGTGCTGTTCGTAACATATACCAAAAAAAAGGAAGAACAATGAAAATTACAACTATTGCTTTAATATTTACTCTTTCAGTTACTTCAATCACTTCAGTTACAGCACAGGCAGAGGGTTCAGCTCAACATAGTGGACAAGCCAGTAAACATTCGGTTTTAGCGGTAGGACATGGCGCCTTATCTACCGTAAAAGTAGCTAGTGCGGTTGTTGCAGTGCCTGTTGTTGTTGCTGGTAGTGTGATGGTGACAGCTGGCACGGCCAGTATTCAAACAGCAGCATCTATTGCCAATAAAGCCAGTATACATAAACACCATGGAACGTTAGTTATCACCGAGACAACCATCACCGCCGACCCAGCGCCAGACAAAGCAATAGTGATCCAGAATAAACAAACCGTTATCCATAAAAACTAGACAACCCAACGCTGGCAAGTTTGTTGCCAGTAGTTATCTATTTAAAAAGGAATAAAACGATGAAAACAAAAAACGTATTATTGCTAGCACTTATCCTGAGCACACTCTTTTGTGTCCCAACATGGGCAGGGAGTCAAGCCAACAAACAGGCTGTAATCGAACCACAAAAGATAGTTAAGTTTGCCAAGGATGTTGAAAAATATGCAGCGGCACAAGGCGCTAGAGCATTTATTATTGCGCGAGTCGGCAGGCCAGAAAAAGACTTACCAAAAGGTATTCATTATACCCACACAGCCATCGCTATCTATTCAAATATTACACTTACCAACGGTGAAACGGCGCAAGGATATGCTATCCACAACCTTTATCAACTTGCAGACCAACCAAATAGAAGCCAGCTTATTCAAGACTACCCAGTGGATTTTTTCTGGGGTGCACAAACATTAAAGGCAGGGATCATTATTCCCACAGACGAAATACAAACACGCCTAATTGAATTGATTTCTAGCGGCAAAAATACCGACTTACATAATCCTAAATATTCGGTGATTGCTAATCCAATGAACAGCCAATTGCAAAATTGTACCGAGCATACCTTGGACTTAATTAACGCTGCTATTTACCAATCAACCGACATCGCAAAACTTAAGGCCAATGCTCGCGCACATTATACGCCTCAGCGAGTCAGAACTAGTCGTTTTAAACTAATGTTTGGTTCATGGTTAATGGACGATGTCACCACCAAGGATCACCAAGGAAAAATTTTCACAGCCACCTTTGGTTCTATTCACAAGTACCTAGAGCAATACCAGTTAGCCAAACATAGCGTAAACTTGAATGCCGATGGGCAAACATCGATATTGTAAGGCTGAAGAAGAAATAAATTAGACTGTGCTTAAAACTGAACAGAGCTTAAAATCTGTATGTTAGTGATAGACAAAATCCGGAGATTACTAGGCAAGGCTGGACGAGTTCAGCCTTGCCTAGTGACAACACACACTATTTTAAGTGTATTTAATTTGAGGCTTAAGGCCATAGGTTTGAGGCCTAGGCTTAGGCTTTAGTAAGTGTGTGTTAATTATTTCCCTTTATTTTGCATTAACCCCTGCAGATAAATTCCCCCTTTAATACCGTCCATTGCTGCATCTATGTAATCGGCGATTTTTTCAATATCAGGGATAGTATCTCGACATGCCATTAAGCCAAAATCGATAGCGTCACAATAACTCACCACAGTAATATTTAATGATTGGCCATCGATTAACACAGATAAAGGATAAGTAGCTT
>JBNMPD010000159.1:0-7499 GCA_051276225.1 Flavobacteriales bacterium | reverse complement strand
ACAACTCCAGTAAATCTAATGCACTCATTGACGGCAACAGTTCGTAGGTGCCTACCTTTATATTTGCAAGCTCTGGTTTTAGCTTCAATCTAATTTTAAGACCAATATTATCGGTAATGATACCCTGTTCTTTTAATCGATTAAGGATACCTTTAGCAGATTGGCCTGATTTAACTTGATACACCACTTGCTCAGTAAGATTAAGTGGTTGATGGACCTTTTTATCAAAATATAACAGCGTTATAACAAAAATAATGCCAAATATAAACGCAAAAATCGATAGATACTTAACTACTTTCATTGAACCTTTATCGCCTCTAAGTTGATGACATGTTGTACATCATGTTGTAATTTTTTTGTGTGTTCGAGCGTAAATTTTTTGTACTGTTGAGTATTTGGATTAAACAAACTCACTACTGGAACCAGCATCATTAAAGAGTTACACACAAACAACTCTTGAGCACTTAGTAAAACACTGATGTCTTGTTTAACCACATGGCATTCTAATCCTTTTTCTTGCATGAAGGTTAAGACTCGATCTCGCATAACGCCTGCAACGCCTGAACCTGATAGATCTGCGCTGTACCAGACATTATCCTTGTACCAAAACAGATTGCCTACCGAGGTTTCAATTACTTTTTTGTTTGTGTCGCATACAATCGCGTCGTCATAAATTGTCTGTGCCAGAGCTTGTTTTACCAATACCTGCTCTAAACGATTAAGATGCTTGATACCTGCAAGTAAAGGTTGGCAAGCTAATGTGATAGGGCTAATAGTTAGCGTAATGCCTTTAGTTTGCCAAGAAAGATAATGTGCGGGGATCTGGTGCAAGGTTATAATAAAATTAGGGTTAACAGCACCTTCTGGGCTATAGCCTCTGCCTCCCTCGCCTCTAGTAATAATCACCTTTACAACGCAGTTACCAGCGTCTTTCAGTAAATCAACAATACAAACTTCTAACTCTGACCATTTATCAAAGTTTATATGCAAGGTTTTAGAGGCTAATTTTAAACGATTGATATGAGCATCAAAAGATTCAAGACAACCATTTCTAAACGCCATAGTAGTAAAGCAGCCGTCACCATACTGAAAAGCTCTGTCTGCGATTGCTATATGTTGCTGTTTATATCCGTTAACAATCATTCAATTTTGTGTCTAGATACCTAAAAATTTTTATATGATACTCAAAAGCAAGTATTGCTTAAGGTTTTTTAAACAATAATGAACCATTAGTACCACCAAAACCAAATGAATTACATAAAGCATATTCGAGTTTCGCTGACCTGGCTGTATGCGCAACAAAATCAAGATCACAGCCTTCACCCGGGTTATCTAAATTTATAGTGGGTGGTACAATTTGATCACGTAAAGCCAATATAGTAAATATAGCTTCTACTGAGCCCGCGGCTCCGAGTAAATGTCCAATCATCGACTTAGTTGAGCTGACCAAAACAGTGTTAGCATGTTTGCCAAACACATGTTTAATCGCTGCCACTTCAGCCACATCACCGGCTGGAGTAGAGGTGCCATGAGCATTAATATAGCCAATTTCACTGGCATCGATCTTCGCATCATTAATTGCATTGACCATCGCAGCAGCTGCACCCTCGCCGTTTGCAGGCGGCGAAGTCATATGGTGAGCATCGCCGCTCATACCAAAACCAACTAGCTCAGCGTAAATTGTTGCACCACGCGCTATGGCACAATCGTAATCTTCTAACATCACCACTCCTGCGCCCTCACCCATGACAAAACCATCTCGGTCTTTATCCCAAGGGCGACTCGCCGCCTGAGGATCATCATTGCGAGTAGATAAAGCACGAGCAGCTGCGAAACCGCCGATACCGAGGGCACACACCGTTGATTCTGCTCCACCCGCAATCATTGCATCTGCATCGCCATAAGCAATAATACGTGCTGCGATACCAATATTGTGAACACCCGTTGTGCAGGCTGTAACGACGTTAATATTGGGACCCTTGATACCTTCAAAAATAGAGAAAAAACCCGAAATCATATTAGTGATAGTGGCAGGAACAAAAAATGGTGAAATTTTTCGCGGTCCAGAATCAAGAAGCTTCTGATGATTATCTTCAATCATACCTAAACCCCCTATTCCAGAACCAATAGCCACACCAATACGTCCCGAATTTTGGTCTGTTACTTCAAAACCTGAGTGGTCAAGTGCTTGTTTACCTGCAGCAATACCAAGTTGGATAAACCTATCCATTTTTTTAGTTTCTTTTTTTGGTATATATTTTTCAACATCAAAATCTTTCACTTCTCCAGCAAACTGTGTAGTGAACAAAGTTGAGTCAAATGACGTGATAGGGGCAATACCACTTTTACCAGCAAGAATGTTTTCCCAAGTAGAATCTACAGTATTGCCAACAGGTGAAAGCATGCCAAGACCAGTCACAACAACGCGACGTTTAGACACATTGGCCTCCGACTATTATTAGTAGATGATTGTTTTGGAAAAGAAACGGTCCTGTGAGGACCGTTTTTAAAAACTTACGCGTCTTTATTGGCGTTAACGTAATCAATGGCAGACTGAACAGTAGTAATCTTTTCAGCTTCTTCATCAGGGATCTCAGTATCAAACTCTTCTTCAAGAGCCATTACTAATTCAACTGTGTCTAGTGAATCCGCACCTAAATCATCAACGAAAGAAGCTTCTGATTTAACTTCTTCTTCTTTAACACCAAGTTGCTCAATGATGATTTTTCTTACGCGTTCTTCTATAGTACTCATAATTCTAGTTATCCTTTAAGTCGCTAGATATAATTTTGTGCGTAGTGTATTCAGCAAAGTGACCCCTTGCAAGTAGCAGGGTCAACTTATTTTCTGGTCTAACCACTCACAGATCAATAAATCTTAATTCATATAATAAAACATGGTTAATAAAATTTCACCATATTTTATCCCATATACATGCCGCCATTGACGTGTATTGTTTCTCCAGTGATATATGCCGCATCTTCACTGACTAAAAATCCAACAGTCGCCGCTATTTCTTTTGGGTCACCCAAACGGTTTGCTGGAATATCTTTAAATATACTTTCTTTTTGGTCATCGGTTAACGATTTTGTCATATCAGTGTCAATAAAACCTGGAGACACGACATTAACGGTAATACCTCTAGATGCGACTTCACGAGCCATAGACTTACTAAAACCAATCATACCAGCTTTTGCTGCAGCATAATTGGCTTGGCCCGCATTACCCGTTGAGCCAACCACTGAACCAATATTAATAATGCGCCCTTTACGTTTTTTCATCATGCCACGTAACACTGCTTTTGACATTTTAAAAATTGAGGTCAAATTAGTATCCATGATGCTTTGCCATTCTTCATCTTTCATACGCACCAGTAAATTGTCACGGGTGATCCCAGCATTATTTATCAGTATATCCACGCTACCATATTTTTCTGTGATCTCAGCCAGTAAAACTTGCATCGAATCAGGTAAAGAAACATTAAGTACTTTACCTTCTCCACTACCTTCTAGGTAATCACTAATAGCTTGGGCGCCCTTTTCAGATGTTGCCGTACCAATAACGGTTGCACCATCGGCGACTAATCGTTCGGCTATCGCTCTGCCAATCCCTCTGCTTGCACCGGTTACCAACGCAATACTGCCGTCTAAATTAGCCATATATTCTCTCTACAAATAATAATTTAATTTATTAAATCAATGAATTAACAGATTCAACTGTATTAATCGCGGTACAACTTAAGCGCTTATCAATGCGCTTGGTTAGTCCAGTCAATACCTTACCGGGTCCTACTTCTAATAGTGCTTCAACCTCAAGTTTAGCTAGCTTAGTGACAGTTTCTGTCCATCTAACTGGACTGTACAATTGCTCAACCAATGCCTGCTTAATAACATCTGGGTCAGTCGGATATGCGACATCTACATTGTTAATAACGGGAATTTTAGGTACATTAAATGGTATATCTTTAAGTAAATTTGCCAGTTGATCTGCTGCTGGTTTCATCAATGCACAATGCGATGGCACACTAACAGCCAATGGTAATGCTCGTTTTGCACCCTGTTCCTTGCACAGATTAGCAGCCGCTAGTGCAGCGTTTTTATTCCCTGCAATCACAACTTGCCCTGGTGAATTAAAGTTTACAGCCGCCACTACATCACTGGTCTGTGACTGTGCCTGTTCACAACTAGCAACAACTTTATCGTCATCTAAACCAATAATGGCATACATTGCGCCAACTCCAACAGGCACGGCTTGTTGCATAAATTGACCACGGGATTCGACTAATTTAACCGCATCAGCAAAGCCTATGACTCCAGCACATACTAAAGCGGAATATTCCCCTAAGCTATGACCAGCAAGATATGCCGGTTGAGTGAGGCCTTTTTCAAGTAATAACTCATAAATTGCATAACTTGCAGCTAATAAAGCGGGCTGTGTAATGTGGGTTTGATTGAGTTTTTGCTCATTATTTTGCACCACATCCCACAAATCGTAACCCAAAGCTTCGCTGGCAAGCGCAAAAGTATCTTGAATAACACTGTTTTCGGCAGCTAATTCTCTCAACATACCCAAGGTCTGGGATCCTTGTCCAGGAAAAACCCATGCTTGTTTACTCATAATTGATTCTCTAAATATTAAATTTAATAACGCACTAATGCAGATGCCCAGGCAAAACCACCGCCAAATGCTTCCAAAAGTAGGTTTTGTCCACGTTTAATTCTACCATCTCGAATAGCCGTATCAAGCGCAGTTGGAACAGTCGCAGCAGAAGTGTTCCCGTATTGTTCAAGGGTCATGACAACCTGATCAAGTGACATTTCCAATTTTTTTGCAGTCGCTTTAATAATACGGAAATTTGCTTGATGTGGCACTAACCAATCTAAGTCTGATTTTTTCATGTTATTGGCAGCTAAGGTTTGTTCAACAACCTCACTTAATTTTGTAACAGCAACTCTAAATACTTCATTGCCTTTCATGCTCCCCCAGTTTTCATGAACAGATTGCTCATCACCATGTTGTGGGTTACCTATAGTCAATAAGTCGCCATAAGAGCCTGCAGCATGAATATGCGTTGATAAAATACCCGGTTCTTCACTTGCTTCAATAATAGTCGCACCTGCTGCATCGCCAAATAAGATCACCATGGTACGATCTTGAGGACTGATCATTCGACTCAGGCAATCTGTACCGATCACCAATATTCGTTTAGCCATACCGCTTTTAATATATTGATCAGCAACGCTCAGAGCATAACAATAACCTGCACAGGCAGCCGCTACATCAAATGCAGGTATACCATCTACATTTAATGCTTTTTGGATCTCACAAGCCGTGCTGGGCAACGCATATCGACTACTGGTGGTAGCACATACGATCATGTCCAAAGATTTGGCATCAATGCCAGCAGCTTCTAATGCTTTTTTACTGGCTTCAAAGCCCATAGTTGCAGCAGTTTCGTTTGCCCCAATAATGCGTCTTTCTTTAATACCGGTTCGATCGGTGATCCATTCATCTGACGTATCAACCATCACCGACAAATCTGCATTGGTTCTTATATCACTAGGATAATAACTACCTGTGCCAATTATTCTGGAATTCATTTATTAGTGGCGCTCCATTAAAACAGCTTCAATTTTATTTTTTATTTTGTCTGGGACCTGCATCTCAACCTGTTGTATCGCTTCTCTGATAGCATACAAAAAAGCCTCTGACGAGGCATTACCGTGGCTCTTGACCACGATCCCGCGCAATCCTATCAGACTAGCGCCGTTATACTGGTCGGGTTTCATGCGTAAATAAATGTCACGCAACAAAGGTGTGGCTATTTTTGCCGCTATTTTGGATAACCAATTGTGCTGTGATGCGGTCTTAACTTCTTTTATAGCAAAGTTCACCAACCCTTCCCACGATTTCAAAGCAATATTTCCGGTGAAACCATCCGTTACTATCACATCTGCTTTTTGGGAAAAGATATCATTACCTTCGACATAGCCAATATAATTGATGTTTTGAGAGGCATTTAATAATCTAGCGGTATGTTTAATTTGGTCGTTACCTTTAATTTCTTCTGAACCCACATTTAGTAACGCTACTTTTGGCTGCTTGATATTGGCTATCTGTTCGGCCAATACAGAACCCATCACGGCATATTGAAACAATATTTCTGAGTCACAATTGATATTTGCGCCTAAATCCAAAAGATACACTTTGCCATTGTTTATAGTCGGCACTAATGTAATAAGTGCAGGACGGTCTATTCCCGGCAAGGTCTTTAATACGTAATATGCCATGCTGAGTAAAGCGCCGGTATTACCGCCACTGACACAAGCGTCGGCTTGACCACTACCAACTAAATCCAACATACGTCGCATTGAAGAATTTTTTTTGTGCCGAAGAGCATGTGCTGGCGCTTCGTCCATCGCTACGTTTTGAGGACAGTCGAATAAGGTGACACGAGATTGAATGTTGGAAGTTTGTTTGCCTAACCATTCAGACATTATTTCCAAAGGGCCGCAAAGTATAAAATGTAAATGAGAAGTTTGTTGTAGTGCCGACAATATTGCAGGATAAATGATATGGGGGCCGTTATCGCCCCCCATGATATCTAACGCTAATGTTAGACGACTCAAAGTTCTGACACCTCAGATTAAAGAGATAAAACTTTTTTGCCTTTATAGTAACCATCAGCAGTCACGTGATGACGAATGTGTGTCTCACCTGACGTTGAATCTACAGACAAAGTCGCAGTACCAAGTGCATCGTGTGAACGACGCATACCACGTCTTGAACGAGTCTTCTTACTCTTCTGTACAGCCATTACTTTACTCCTAGTCTCGCTTAAGTTCTTTCAAAACCGCGAACGGGTTTGGACGTTCATTGGCCGGTTCAATTTTTCCGAAACTCATATTATCACGCTTTTGTTTGCAATCCTCCTCTGCATGAAGGGCTACAATCGGCAGTGATAAAATCAGTTCGTCTTCAAGGGTTTGAAATAAATTGATTTCTCCTTGGTCATCGACCTCAACCGGTTCGTAAATATCCGGTAACTCATCTTCAACTTCTTCTTTAGCACTCTGCACGGGGCTAAAACAAAAAGACACATCCAATGGATGCTCAAAAATTTCATTACATCTCTCACAGATAAGTGATGTTGAACATGCCATATGACCCTGAAAATAAGTAAGACCCTGCTCGTCTTTTGCAAACTTAATTTCAACATCGATTTCTTTGGCAATGTCAGCAACTGCTCCTAGTAACCTCGGCATTTCAGACGACAAAATAAGTCCCCGATAATCGGAGCGTATTGTAGCGCTTTTAACTGGGTCAACCAGATTTGGTAGTTTCACTCTCTGCATAGCGCGCGCATGTTATACAAACAACTGTGCTTAGTCAAAGAAAATCATAGTTAATGACACTGAGAGCGGCATTTTATATGCTTAGCATAATATTTATTAGAACTGTCATCATTATCTATGAAAATCATCCTGGCTTCGAGTTCG
>JBNMPD010000158.1:0-7527 GCA_051276225.1 Flavobacteriales bacterium | reverse complement strand
GTGACAGGCGCAACAAAAGGGGCCGTGTTAGGTACCTTTTGTCCAGGTAGAGAATAAAAATTAGCTTTGTTACCTGAAGTGATAAACCTTTATTATATGTCGAGAACGATTTTTACTACATACAGGCTTGGGTGATACAGAACATGTAGGAAATTTTGTGTTTAATGCTATTCTCGCATCAAAAGAAATCAACCATTTTGAAACGGTTTTAATTTACGACCAAGTAAACACAACAATGTTGCCAAAGTATAACCTGGTTACCTTTCCATAAGTGTCTATTACAATTCAAAATACTCAGTAAAACACTTATACAACTGAGTGCCACTTAAAACAGAAGCAGAGGGGAAATGCAAAATAGCGACTAAATCACAAGGCGCTAATATGTCTGTTGTTGCTCTATCTGAGTCTAAATTATCAACATTAAGTACTCTAGCTAATACACCGCCTTTCTTGACAACATCACCAGGTTTGGCAATATATTCCACTATACCGCCTTGCTGAGTAAAAAGTGTCTTGTAGTGATTTAACGTGACGGCCTTACGGATCATATTCTCAGGAAAGTTCGAACTACCAGGTAAACATCCCTTAGCAGTTAAATAAGTCAGAATGCTTTTAGCATCATATTCGCCTTCTTTAAAATTGATCACTTCTTGGCTACCCATCTCTAATGTAAAAGCTTCAACTGCAAAATCAACAGGCTGTTGGCGTTTGTTACTAACTAGATCTGTCAGCAACCACCATGGGCAAAATGTGGCTTCATCCAAGGCGCCTGAAAACACATTAGGCATAAATATCACATGGGGAATATTAAACAAGCTAGCAGAAGCCTTGGCATATTCGGGGACGTAAATATGCCGTGTGGAAACAGGACCATTGTGTAGGTCCAGCACATAATCTGCGTCAAAGGCTAATTGTTGCAGCTTTAAATTAAGATGCTGGGCCAAGCCAATTCCCCATTTTTCATCTAATTTAGTTTGTAATTGTTGTTTCATTTTATGTCGAAAACGGAATTTTATAGACTGAACTGCTTCTTCATCATCAATACTGTGAACAAACTCATGAATAAAAGCGTCATCGTAATAATAACCACGATTCCAATTTGTGCCATTAACTGGGTCAAAACGCCCCAAGGTATATTCACCTGCCTTGATGTTGGTACCAACCGGGTTACAGTTCGGCACCAGTAACACTTCTCCACATATAGGCAAATTCTTAAGCCATTGAATAAGTTGATAAATAACCACATTGCCTTGCACTTCAGCACCGTGGATTGAACTCTGAATATACACCTTTGGCCCAGGCTGCTCACCAACAAACCGATATATTGGCACATTCATATTTCGGCCAGATGCATTTTGAGCCACCACTATATGTTCTTTAAACAGCTTATTCATGCAACGCGTGCGTCCTGTTGAAAATATTAGGCTTTTGATGCTGGAAAATGAGGGGATATGGACCGTCGGACGCCGTTACCCCAAAGAATAGCTTCGTTAAACAAACTATGCAGGAGCTTTTGATCAACTTCCAAAATTTTTGAAATTCTGATCACTTTTAACCAGTTACCACTTTCGAAAGCTTTGACCAACGTAAGATACAAAAATAAATCATTTTGAGCACCACAAAGCGCTTCTTTGACCTCATCAACTACGGGTAATTTCTCGACCAAAAACTCCATTGTTTGATCAAGTAAGGCATCCAACATTGAAAATAATCCCACTAAAAAAGCAGTGGGTGGGTTATTGCCAATATTTTTCTCAATGCCCAATAGATCACAAAATTTCGCTCGCACCAAAGATAAGTGAAGTAATTCTAAAGGCTTATCATCAGATAAGTTAACCAAGGCCAGCAAAGCAATAAACTTTTTAATTTCTACTTCACCCATATAGTTAAGGGCATGTCGTAATGAAGTAATTTTATAGCGTTTGTTAATTGTGGGGTTATTGATAAATCGCAAAAGCATATAAGACAAACCAGCATCATGCTCAACCACACTATTAATGCTTTCTATATCGAATGACTCACTAGAGCTAGCGGCTATTAATTCGACTAAGGTAAGTTTGGAAGACGGTAGATTTTTATTAGATACTGCTTCTGGCCTGGCGAAGAAATAACCCTGAAAATAATCAAAGCCCATATCTCTATAGATCCTGAAACTGTTTTGAGTGTCGACCTTTTCTGCAATTAATTGCACATTTGCATCAATAAAACGATTAACATTTTCTGCCAAGAAATCTAACTTATCATCGTTAGTATTAACCTTAAGCATATCAACGAAAGGCAAAAATTCATTCCAGCTTGGATTCAGATCACAGTCTTCCAAAGCGATTTTATAACCCATATTTTTAACATGTTTACACATACTCAAAAGGCTACTCACATCGTTTCTACCAGCAACTAACTCAACCACCACGTTCTCTCGATCAAGAGAAGCTGGTAAACCATTCATTAGTGTCTCAGATTGAAAATTAATAAAAGATTTTTTACTACAAGAGATATCATCTAACTTAAGTGTTTGATAATTTTTAGCAATAAGTTTACTTGTTGGCTCATCTCTTTCTACATCGGGATAACAATTATTTTTACCATCTCTAAAAAAAAGTTCGTAGGCAAAAATTTCTTTGTTTCTATCTAAAATTGGTTGCCGAGCTATGAAAGCGAACATGTCCGTCCCGTCTAAGTTTCTTTTATTTTGGCGATTTGCCGATTGAATAATATGTTATTTACCTGTATGTGACTAATTATCATAGCATTAAAAAAAAGGGCTTGAATACATCTCTCTTTGTTAGAATGAGAATTAGACTAATTTGAAAATCAACTACTCACCGATTGTTTCATTGCGATGCCCCACTTTAAGGATTCATTATAGAATGCTTGGGTCATTTTTAAGTCAAGCGATAGCTGACTAGAAATATTAGCAACACCTTTCCAGTGACCACTTTCAAAAGCCCTGATTAAGACTAAAAATTGTCTTAGTTCATTTTTATGCCCACACAGCGCTGCTTTAATATCTTCACCAATAGGTAACTTTTCAACAATGTCCTGCATTGGTTGGTCGAGCAGTGCATCAAGAAGTGAAAACAGCCCTACTAAAAACCCCGTAGGAGGGTTGTTGCTCAGAGATTTTGCCTGTCCGAGTAGGTCACAAAACTTGGCTCTCACCAATGATAAATGAATGAGTTCGATCGGCTTGTTGTCACCTAAATTAGCTAGCGCTAATAACGCAATAAATTTTTTGACTTCGATCTGACCCATGTAGTTCAATGCATGACGCAGATCAGTAATTGCATGGTATTTATCCACCAGTGGGTTATTGATAAATCGCAGCAACTTGTATGATAAAGACACGTCACGTTGGATGATATTACTCACTTTGTTTAAGTCAAAGTCTACTGAAGTGCTTGCGGCTATTAGTTCAATTAATGATAACTTTGAGGTAGGCAGCTTTTTTTGTTTTATAATTTCCGGCTTGGCAAAAAAGTACCCTTGAAAATAGTCAAACCCCATGTATCGATATTTTTCAAACTCTTGCACCGTCTCAATTTTTTCAGCAACAAGTTTAATTTTCGACGCTACATATTTACCAATATTATCTAGAAGAGTCTGCTCGTCACATTCAACAATATCTATCTTAATAATATCGGTATAAGGTAAAAGCACATCCCACTTTGGGTCAAAATCATGATCATCTAAAGCGATAGTATACCCTAATTCTTTAATATTTTTGCAGGCTTGAACCAGCTCAGCATTAGGTTCAACGGTTTCTACCACTTCAATCACTACTTTTTTGGGGTCAAGTGACGTTGGAAAACGGTGTAATAATGTATCTTGGTGAAAATTGATAAAGACAGGTTTACCGGCTGAAATGTCTTCCAATCCTAAATCTAAGTGGCTATCAGTTAAAATCTTTGATGTTGCTTCATCTGGTGGGATATTGGGAAAGCAATTATTTTCACCATCTCTGAAAAGTAGTTCGTAGGCATGTAGTTCTCTATTTTTATTTAATATTGCCTGACGCGCTATATATGTAAACATCGGTTATTTACCTTTCCAAAATTACTACTAGAGGAGCAGATTTGATCTAATATACACCATAGCATCGTAAATAAAATTAGCTTAGCTACGATTTCAGTAATGTCCTTATCTTTTTTTAACGTTTTAGATATATATTGATGAACTTACTTAAATTGTTGGAATTTTTTAAGGAGTTGACGGTCTATTAATAAATATTAGACCACTCCAAAATTTATGGCATTAATTTAAGTCGCAGAGCAAGTTTTTTTTTGCTAGACTCGCGAGCCAAAATGTAATACGAGGTAACTATGGGTACAGATTTACGCGCATTGACATTAACCGTCCCACAGACGGGAAGTATTGAAACTTATGTCCAAGCTGTAAGCAGCATTAAGATGCTGACAGCGCAAGACGAACAGGCCTTAGCCGAGCGTTTGCAACAAGATGGTGATTTACAAGCCGCCAGAAAGCTTATTATGTCTCACTTGCGTTTCGTGGTGCATATTGCAAAATCATATTCTGGGTATGGTCTTCCTCAAGCTGATTTAATTCAGGAAGGCAACATTGGCCTGATGAAAGCAGTCAAACGTTTTGATCCAACGGTTGGTGTTCGCTTAGTTTCCTTTGCTGTGCATTGGATAAAAGCTGAGATACATGAATTTGTGTTAAAAAACTGGCGTATCGTTAAAGTGGCTACCACCAAAGCTCAACGTAAGTTGTTTTTCAATCTTCGCAAAAACAAGAAACGTCTTGGTTGGTTCACACATGCAGAAGTACAGAAAGTCGCAGCAGATTTAGGTGTAAGCCCAAAAGAAGTATTGCAAATGGAAGCTCGAATGAGCAGCCATGACCAAGCCTTTGATTTGTCTGCTGATGACGACGAAAGTGGTAGTTTTGCACCTGTGCAATTTCTAGAAGATAAAACGACAGATGTAGAGACGGATGTTATTAATGCTGACACCAACTCGAATGCTTCAGGCAAATTGTACGCGGCGCTCAAAACACTTGACGACCGAAGCCAACACATTATCCAAACTCGTTGGTTGTCTGATGACAAAACGACCTTGCAAGATCTAGCAGACAAATATCTTGTGTCTGCAGAACGTGTTCGTCAAATTGAAAAAAATGCGATGAAAAAACTACAGAATGCGATGGTTGCTTAACACAACATTATTCAATCGGTAGTTACAAAAAAGCGCGATATTCGCGCTTTTTTTGTATCTGATAATTAACTCAATTTTCGCTTTTATTATCGGGCAACACCCAAAATACTCCAGAAAATTCAGCTACAGCGTTATCCCCATCTAAAATTGCAACACTCAGCTTAATGTTGCATTTTTTGTTCTTATTCAGAAGTTCAAACTTACCACTCAATGACTCAATATTGCACAGCGCTCTGGGTTGCATAGTGATCGGTTTATGATAATGAATATTACCGTCACCTAACACAATCTCACCATTTAAACCTTTTTCTTTAAGCTGCAAAAATATCATTCCCCAACCGGTCAATGTTGCCAGAGAAAAAATACTGCCTGCGAACATAGTGCCATGTAGGTTAATATTTTTATTCAAAGATGCCCGAGTCTCAAGAGTACGCCCGGTATATTGATGTAAATTGATACCCATCTGTTTACTAATAGGAATAGTTTCATGCCACGTACTTTGTAATAACTTGCACCATTTTGGATGCAACAGAATACTGCTTAGATCGGTTAGCTTTTTTGCCATTTGCTGGCGTTGTTGCTCGCCTAACTCTTTGGGTGCTCCGCTTTGTTCTATAAATCCCAGGCTGGTAAACAGTGCAATAGACGCTTGAGTACTGTTGGTCACCATACGAACCGCACCCTCTGCTCTTGCTACTGCTTCTAAGGAGGCCACTAACATTTTCGCCAACCCTTTGCCTTGGTAAACTTTTTCAACCGCAATATGCCGTACTTGAGCTTCTTCTGCCGAATTCATATGGACTCGGCCAACCGCAATGACTTCGCCGTTGGGGCTACGGATCATTCGATGCTGACTGACTTGCTCGTATTCATCTTTTTCAGAACCTAATGGATACTTCCAAGGCTCACGTAACATTTTCCAACGACACATAAAATAATCGTCAAAGTCTTGTTCACTAGTAGGTATATCAATCTTATACATCTAACACAGCAATCCTATATTGCTCACACATCGAAAGCTAAACAATCTAAGTGCAAAACCGAGCTGGCTATTAAAACGTATAAAACAATCTGCAGCAAACTATACTTGAAGATGAAAAGTGACAGGCCCATCATTCATCAGCGAAACTTGCATATCAGCGCCAAACTCGCCACTTTGACAAGGCGTACCTTCGAGTTCACAACATGTAATAAAATAATCATACAATGCTTGCCCTAGTTGAGGGCAAGCACCAGAAGAAAAACTTGGACGGTTA
This sequence comes from Flavobacteriales bacterium, assembly GCA_051276225.1. Classification (GTDB taxonomy): domain Bacteria; phylum Pseudomonadota; class Gammaproteobacteria; order Enterobacterales; family Alteromonadaceae; genus Paraglaciecola. The sequence goes on along the minus strand of JBNMPD010000158.1, from coordinate 1,097 downwards.
CCACTTTGTGTATTGGCTACTAAAGTAAATTGTGAAACGACTAACAACTCACCTTTAACTTGTTGCACATTAAGATTCATCTTGCCATCGTGGTCAGAAAAAATACGATAATTCTTTATCTTGTGACTTAGTTTTTTAGCCTTAGTTTGGTCATCATTTTTTTCAACTCCCAGCAAAATCAACATACCGTGTTGAATTTCACCCACACTTTTGCCGTCAACCTCTACTTTCGCATATTTTACTCGTTGAATTAATCCGATCAATTTTGTTCCCGCCAGTATTTAGCCATCGCCTGACTAGCTGAACATAACGCTTTGATAATGAGTTTTTCTCCGGAGCTATGACCTGATTCAGGTACTATAGTCAACTGGCTGTTTAACCAATTTTGGCTCAAAGCATAAGCGCCTTCGATTTTACAGACACAATCGTAACGTCCGTGAATAATGCTGACAGGTAAATGCTGAATTTTTTCTACGTTTTGCAAAATATAGTTTTCAGGAATAAAGCAATGATACTTAATGTAGTGACACTCTAAAATAGCCAAACTAATTGCCCGGTGTACATCTGAAACCAACTGGTTTTCATCAAACGTACAATGCAGGCGACTTATCCGAGCTTCCCACAAACACCACGCTTTAACCGCTGCCATTTTTTGCACTTCGTTGTTGCTAGTGAATATTTGATAATATGCATCAACAATCGACACCTCTTTAGACCTGCTTTCGATTGGCTCTAAGAAGTCTTGATAATATTCTGGAAAAAGTTGTGCAGCACCGCCTGAAGACTCTAGGTACCAGGTATAATCTTGCTCTCGTGCTAAAAAAATCCCACGTAAGATGAGCCCTATAACACTTTTAGGCTCCCTAATAGCGACCAACATAGCCAACGTTGACCCCCAAGAACCACCAAATAATACCCATTTTTCAATATTAAGGTGTTGCTGAATCAACAGCACATCATCAACCAAAGCATGACTATTATTATTTTCAAGCTCCCCAAAAGGAGTGGATTTACCGCATCCTCTTTGGTCAAAACCAATTATCCAATATTTATCGGGATCAAAAAAGCGGCGATAATCTTTCCCAATTCCAGCCCCT
>JBNMPD010000157.1:0-7671 GCA_051276225.1 Flavobacteriales bacterium | reverse complement strand
TGAAGCAGCCGTTGAGTTAGCTGAAGCTATAGCACAGTTAAGATTGATCCAAAAATTGCGCAAGTAGTCACAAATGAAACACTTAAAAACCCAGCCTTGTGCTGGGTTTTTTGTTTTATAGATTAAATTGAAAGTTTGTGGCTAAACGTTGGTCTTAATATGCACGCTCAGTGTAAATAATTGTATTCAGTAATAAAGGAAAGTCCTGTGAAATTAAAACTATTGTTGTCGGTCATGGCTATATTTACCTTATACACCTCTCAAGTTACAGCTGATAAAGCCGTTTTTGCTGGTGGATGTTTCTGGTGTATGGAATCAGATTTTGAAAAACTTGATGGGGTAAGTGATGTTATTTCTGGTTTTACTGGTGGTACTTTAGAAAACCCCACTTATAGCGGTAATCATACTGGTCATTACGAAGCGGTTGAAATAACGTACGATCCCAATATAGTGACTTATCAAGGGTTACTCGATCATTTCTGGGTAAACATCGACCCCTTTGATGCTAGAGGCCAATTCTGTGATAAAGGATTTAGTTACCTAAGTGCTGTTTTTGTGTCCGATGAGAAAGAGCGTGAACTTGCTGAGTTATCTAAACAAAAAGTAATCACGCAATTTCCTAATCAAAAAGTAGTTACCCCTATTCTGCCTTCTAAAACCTTTTATCCAATAAAAGGTAATGAAAGTTTTCACCAAGACTATTACAAAACCAATACTGTTAGATACAAGTTGTATCGTTGGAACTGTGGCCGTGACCAACGTTTAACAGAAATCTGGGGCGATAAAACCACACACTGATCACGTTTATTTGGAAATGAAAATTAGCTTACTCACCCTTGGCTAATTTTTCAAATTTTAGACCTTTCGCTGTACGATTTTTAAAACCTGCCCAATGAGTATGATCCGCTAATGACTGGCCTTTATCATCCTTACTCCAAATGCCATCGTTCGAATTGGTTTCAAGGTTAAGGTAGTTATCCATATCGGCATTACTTTTTAAGTACTTTTCTAACCATGCAGTAGCAAAGTGCTGAGATACGTTGTTCATGCGTACACTGTCCCAAACAGCGTCAGTGTAGTGTTCGCTAATATTAAACCCAAGTGTTTTATCATAAACATAAGACTCTTTAGGAGCAGGCATGGGAGCGCCTGCACTATGATTAGCATTGTTGAAAGTCAACAACGCTCGGTCCACACTGGTTATTCCCTGCCAAATAGCCCGAACACCTTTATTGTAACCCGATACATCATCAACCGAACCTGCTACTAATAACATGGGAACCTTTACTTCTTTTAGAGTGCTTTGGTTCCACACGCCATAATTCATTCCCCAAGGGGCAAAAGCAATCACCGCTTTGAGTCTTGGATCAGGGGATGTGTTTGTTTTATTGAGGTTTTGGTGTATGGCCAATGAATTGTCTGGGACGCCCAATGGGAAGTCTAGTGCTTGTTGGTTTGCACTTCCACCAGCGGAAATTACAGCACCGTAACCACCCATAGAGTAACCAATTAAGGCTGTATTTTGAGTATTCACTAAGCGGTATAAAAATGAAGACCTGTCTTTTGACATCCGTTCTATTTGATTAAGAGTAAATAATTGGTCGAGTGGTCGATTCACCAACGTCGAACGAAAAGCAGCAAGTGTACGATAGGTAGAGTCAGTGTGATCAATTGATACCACTACATACCCTTTTGAGGCAATATTTTCAGCAAGGTGAGATAACAAAAAACGATTGCCGGGATGGCCGTGGGATATTAATACCAAAGGGTATTTTTGACTGTTAGCTAATGGTCTGGCGTCGCGCACTGCCTTGCCATGAATACTAACCTCAGTTTTGCCGTCGCGTAAATATACGTCGAGTGATGTTTTACCTTGACTGTCCTTTATCGCGGGGTACCAAACCTCTAGAGTTAAAGGGCGGTCATATCTAGGATGTTCTGTTAACGTAAGCTTAGCAGGATCAATTTTAACAACATCAATTTGTCGTGGGTTAACGATGTCTAATGTTTTTACACCTATCGCATATTTCCCATAAGCTGCTAACTCTGGTGCATCAGGCCGTTGGGTATCAATTCGATTTTGGGCAAGGCTATTTATGCTAAGCCCACTAAAGATAAACATCACTAACACTTTATTTATAAATCGGTACATAATTCTGCTCTTGCTAAATACATAAAATACATTGTAATGGATAAAGTATGAGGATTTATGACATTCTGCTAGGTAGAAAAATTAAACGTTAATAACAAAATTTTAGAAAGAGGTAATCAATATTCATTATCTATGATGAGTGTGTACGCCAGTTGCCTAGATCATGAACTCTGTAACTCTCTAATTCCTTAACCCCATAAAATGTGAATTATGCCGAATTTAAGTATTCCAATATTAAGCAACCTAGAAACAATACACTCGTACTTTATCGAGCGGCAATATCCTCTTGATGATTACAATGGTTTGTTTATTTCTCACCGCCAAACTGCATTAAACTTTCGTCATAAAATGAGTTATCTTGGCTATTTTAGTGATTGGCATGTAGCTGGTGATCCCACACTCATCATTATTCGATTGGGTATTTTACGGATTGTATTACGGGATAAAAGTTACCGTGATTTTGTCGCTGGTGATATTTTTATTGCCCAAGATAGGTTGCCCGATAACATAGTATTTAATAAAAACGTTCATGGCCATAAAGCATAAGTAATAGGTGACCAACAATTGATAGCCTTTCACATTAAGCTTTCATCTATATGAAGAAGAAAAAAACATCTGGTAAATACTATAAAAAGCAGCTAAAAAATCACTGCTATCAGTTGCTGGTGTCCGAGAAAATAATAGCTAATGTCATAACTATTCAGTAATTAAATTCAACATGTTAAAGATGACATAAAAAATAACTAGATTTAGTCTATTAAGTTTGGCTGTATTACTTCATTTAGTTCGGCTATATGTGATCGAATAATATCAAGATGAGAGTAATATTGGTCAGGCTCCAGCTTACCTTGTTTAATCATATTCTCTAGAGCTTTAAATGCTGATCCAGACTGTATTAAAGCACAGTCGTAGCTAGCGGGAAAAAACTTACACAAGTGGATTAAAGCGCTATTTATTTCATTATTGTCCAAAGCGGCAGTTAAATCTTTAAGTGTTTGTTGTGAATGCTTAATTAACTCAAAAAGGATCTTTAAAAACTGCTCGACACTGTTGTGGTGTTTGATAATGCCTTGTGGAATATCTACACCGGGCAAATCAATACATTGTTTTGCTAATGCAATGGCTTTGGGTAATTCGTAAGTCACTGCTATTTCGTCATCTTGTAACGCACAGTGTTCAATATCCGCAAATTTTTGACTTATAATGTCAAAACCAAAAGAACCAGCCGATCCCCTTATGTTATGGGCTATTTCACTAATAATAGTTAAATCACGTTGTGCTAATGCTTTTTGTAGATCGGCTACTTGCACACGCAAGTCTTGCTGATAGTCTTTTATCAGCCGTAACATATCACCATTATGAATAGGGTTGTCTATATCACCCTGTTTGTTTAAATAAAGACATAGCTTACTGATTAAGTGAACTCTATAAATGGGTTTGGCTAGGTAGTCAGAAAACCCTAGACGTAAATAATAATCGATTTCATGCATTATATTATTGGCAGTTAACGCGATCACGGGGGTGGAATTACCCTCTGCCCTCATTTGTTTAAGTGTTTCAGTGCCATCCATTTGTGGCATATGAATATCTAATAAAATTAAATCAAACTTTTGATAAAAAAGGGTATCTAGTGCTTGCTTTCCATTTTCTACTTCAGTGACGTTGATATTCATACGTTTTAATAATATGGCAATCAGTTCACGATTATTTGGGTGATCATCAGCTAGTAGTACCCTATTCCCTTCAAAGTTTGGCAACGCAGATTGTTTGACTGATTGCATTGGGGTCGACTGCCATATTTCAGCTATATTGTGGATCCAAAGAGTGTCAGGCACTACAGATAATGCAATATTTAGAGTAAACGTTGAGCCCTTACGAAGAATACTTTCAACGGTAATATCACCCCCTAAACCGTTAGCTAAGTGCCGAGAAATACTTAATCCTAAACCAGTGCCACCAAAACGCCTGTTGATTGAACTATCTGCTTGTGTAAAAGGTTGAAATAAGCGTTTTTGTTGCCGTACTGAAATGCCTTCGCCAGAGTCTTTTACTTTAATCTGTAAGTGCTTGTCGACTAAACATACCGATAAACCGATATAACCTTGCTCAGTAAATTTAAAAGCATTATTGGTAAGGTTAAATAAAATTTGTTTCAAACGTGTTGGATCGGTATTAATTTGAGCTGGCAATGGATACTCGTATTCCAAATGAAAAGCTAAACCTTTATCTCTGGCTCGTTTACCTACTGCTGTCTCAATTTGTGCCAACACCGAAAATAATGGGGTAGGGATTGATTCGAAGCCAAGTTTATTGACTTCTATTTTACTGATATCCAAAATGTCATTAAAGACACTTAGTAAATGATTGCCATTATCTGCAATGATCCTTATTACACGTTCTTGTTCAGCTTTGTCTATATCACCCATAAGAATACCATCGGCATAACCGATAATAGAGGTTAAAGGTGTTCGAATTTCATGACTCATTGTAGCTAAAAATCTACTTTTTGCGTTGCTTGCTTCAATCAGATCACTATTGGTCTGCTCTAATAAAGCATTGGTTTGGCGTAATTCGGTTGTGCGTTTTTGTACCGTGTTTTCAAGTGTCGTAGTGAGCTCATTGTTTCTGAGTGTTAACAGTCTTACTTGTGCTGCTAATGCAAAAGCGAATAACAAACTACCTAGGGTGTTACCAATCAAACCCAGTATATAAGTATTAATGTTTAAGTCAGGAAAAACACCTGCGTTCATTAAGTTCCCGATCATGTTTGACACCACAACCGATAACAATCCAAAAACAAAATACTTAGCCGCTGAATAACCGTTTAACCAACAACGGATGCCAGAATAAAGACCAATTAATAACACACCGAAACTAAGCACAGAAACCAAGTGGAATCCGATACCTGGACTATAGATGGCAAAAGGCAAAGATATTAATGTAATCCAGGAAATCACTTTTAAGGATTTAGTAGTTTGAGGCGCTAATTCTTTTAAACGTAAAAATTGAATACTGAAGTAACTATAGAAAAAAATGCCGATTAAAAAAGCGGGCATCAACCAATAATCAGACCTACCTATACCAACATATTCTGGAACGCCAAAAACACTAGACCAGCCAACTGCAAAAGACAATGTAGCTGAGGCATAACTAAGATACAGTTTATTTCGAGTAGAAAAAAATATGAATAAATTATAAACACCCAGTGCAAAACAAATCCCAAGACTCAACAGTAGTAATGCATTTTCCAAGTGAAACAGCTGTTCAATCTGCTCTTGGGGTGTAATGAGTATTTTAATTGGAGCAAAGAAAAAGTCACTGCTAAACAGCAATAAAAGTGTTTTGCGCTGACCGGGTGATATTTCGATTTCACTACCATAATGAAAATCTTGTTGGTTTTTTAAACCATGGCCAGTTTTAAAAGAGCTAGCGAGCCCACCGTTACTAAAAAGTAATATTTCTATGTTTTGAACCACAGACCCATAAGGATAAATAAACCATTGAGTTAGTTGTGTGTCATTATAAATTTCAAATGCCACAACGTATTTGTCCCCCATTGCACTAGTGGTTTGGTGTAATACTAAAGTGTTTAACCAATCATGCACTTGATTCAATTTTGTGGGGGGCGTTGTGGCGGCATTGTTGAGTGAATAAGAGTTTACCCGGTCACTAATATTGTGGTTATTAATGTTGCTTAAGTTGAAGCTTGTGATGTTGACGGCAGGCGCAGCTAAAACATTTGTCGCCATATATAAGAATAGCGTAAGAAGGCCAATCAATAACTTAAACTGTTTCAAATTCACACCACACAGTCTTCAGAGCTGGCGTAACGGAAAAAAACACAGAGAATGCGGCTGTTTTTATTAATTGCCGCTTAAGAATATTATGGCCATCGACGAAGCTCAAAGAGATAACAACAGTATTAATTATATTAACTGGGATATTAAAAAAATCATCTAAAAAGACATAAAAAATAAGGTATTTCAAGGTTACTCCATTAACTTTTAGAGGGCTTTATAATGAACCCATACTAAGTAAAATATTTTGCCTTTTTTTTCACCGGATGTCAGCCGTTTTAGTTGTTTTTTATTAGACTTAAACCGATGTTTATCAATGATTTTTCGTAAAAAATTTAATGCTTTGTGGATTTTATGTTCGCATTAGAATAATCAAGGGTAAAACATGCAATCATCGAGTTGTATTGATGAAAAGATTGATATTCATGCAGCAATGTTAATTATTAAATTATTTTTTAAAGTCATTGTTTTGATTAGGACTTTTTTTAAAACACATTTGCTGCATTTTTGAGAACAAGATGTGCAGCGGTTTACAGTCAATGTTGTGAGTATGTTCAAGCACATAAGCCACTGACTCTAGTGTCGACAGGCTACTTTTTTGAGTTGTTCGTCTTATGTGATATTGGTTTTCTGGTGGATTGGTAAAGTGCCAACTTGCACATTGTTGCAACCAATGATTTAGGTGCCATATTTTTAAGGCTTTGCGCCATGAAGCATCAATAAATATGACATTGTGATCTACTGGAAAACCCCTTGCATTTTGATGTAATGAAGAAATAGACTCAAGCGATGAACTTTGTTCGTGAGGGTAAAATAAACAGTAACTTTGTGGTTGTTTTGCCACCTTTTGAGCTAATTCTGCCCAGTCTTCAGGCCTCTCTCCTTTTAATATGGTTATATTTTTTAATCCTAAAGTTAATAACTTAACTGTATTTTTTGCGTGTTTTGTTTCTTTGGGGTGTTGTAAAATAATAATATTAAGTGGCGATGTGATGGGATCTATCCATACACATAGACAAGTGTTCTGCGGGTATCCGCATGTTGCACATATCTGTCTTTTATTTGCTTTTAAAGTATCCATATTTTTATTTTTTTAGCTCTGTTTCAATTTATACTTGGTGTTTGTGAGCAGGCTTGTTAAGTTTGTTAGTGAAATTTGTGTGCCTCACACGTGAATTGTCTCTAACTAAAAATATAAGACAAAATGGAATTGTATGTTCACCGGATATCGTTTGATTAGAATAGTTAACTATTTACATACCTTGGGTGTTTTTTATGTCGTTAGATAACACCGTTGATTACATACCAAATCAAGCATTTGCTAATATTGCAATAGACCCGTCAGACTGCCAACATAAAAAATTTCAAAAGCGAAAATGGCAGGTACTGATGGGTACATTTTTGATCATTCTGATCACTGCTAATGCTATAATTTGGAGTCAGTCATTAACATATCAAAGCCAATCTATGTTGCATTTTTCGTATGCCTCGCAGACTGAGTTAGAGTTTAGTAAGCTGGCACAAAGACAAATTGCCTTACACCAACAAAGGTTAAAAAATTACAGTGTGCTCAGCCTTGTTGTTGTCGAACTTGAGCAGAGCCAGGGGTTAATGACTAGTGTACAGGCACTTCTTAGCAAGCTATCAGCCCAAGCAAGCATAACAGAACGGATTATTACTCTAAAAGCTAACGGAAGCGAACCACAAACTCTCAAACCAATA
>JBNMPD010000156.1:0-7834 GCA_051276225.1 Flavobacteriales bacterium | reverse complement strand
AAAAGCTTACTTAAATAAGTGACAGTCTTAAACAAACATTCCAAAACCCAGCAACAGCGAGAATTAGCCACAACTCATCGGTTGACACATCTAACAAAAGACCACGTTATGTTGGTTCTACTGATTAAACAATTTATCTGCAATAATCTAATATATGCTTGGTCTTGCGGGCACAACAATTAATTAACTCTATCAATTGCTTAAAATTTCGGCGCTAATCTCGTTCAGCATGACATTATACAAAAATAATGCTGCTCATAGAAGGAAATGGTTAAATGTCTAACAACGTTAAAACACAAACGGAAATTGAATTTACGAACAGTTCGCTTCTATCAGCTCTAGCATCTTAGCACTATCAAATATCTAACTAGGCGATTAAAAACACGCTCATAGATATTCATGATTTGACTAGGTTTTGTAGTTAGGCTTTTTTAGTCTTTTTAGCCTCAATGTTCACTACATCTGCCCTTTCTTCAATCAACAGACTATCCGCTGTTACACCTTTTAACAACTTGCTCAACGACTCCTTATTTTTAGACAACATAATAGATAACTCCTCGAGCACAGAGACGTCAATTTTAATGCCTTTGCCTTCTATATATTCACTAAGATTATCCGCTACATCAAGCATTTTGTCGTATTGGTCAGCTTCTTTTTTATCTGCGGTCACGAACTTCTCCACCCCTTTGTGTTCAACTACATAACGTGTAATTACAGCCATCGTTTACTCTCTTTTATTTAATTTCGTGGTATTAGACTAACACAACAACTGTATATATAAACAGTTTATTCAAGTTGTAAACCAAAAAAGTTAAGTTTACAGACAATAAAAAACCAGTATATAACTGGTTTTATTAAAAAAAGACACATAACACCTCTAGTGCTAATGTCCTTCACTTACCATATTGACTGTGTATTTGGGTATTTCTACCACTAAGTCTTCATCTTGAATAATAGCTTGGCAGCCTAGCCTAGAATCGGGCTCTAAACCCCATGCTTTATCTAACATATCCTCTTCTAACTCATCTCCTTCGTCTAATGAGCTAAAGCCTTCCCGAACAATTATATGACAAGTGGTGCAAGCACATACTTTTTCACAAGCGTGTTCAATGCCAATACCGTTTTTCAAAGCAAGGTTTAATAATGAGGTGCCTTTTTCACCTTCTAAAACAGCACCATCTGGGCACAACTCATCGTGAGGTAAAAAAATTACTTGTGGCATAGTTAAATTCCTAATGTTCAGTAAAGTTATTTATTTTATATACGGTCAACCGACTGACCAGAGAAGGCACTTTTGATCGATTGATCCATGCGTTTCTGGGCAAAGGTTTCGCTTAATTTATCTATTTGTTCGATAGCTGTTTTAATTGCTTCTTTGTCTGTACCCTTGGCGGTTTCGTTGAGCCTTGAAAGTCCAGCTTCTATAGCTTGTATTTCTGATGTCGCAAGCAAGGCTTGGCCGTCTGAATCCAACGCACCCTGCAAGTTTTCTTGTACTCTCGCGGCTTCAACTTGTTGTTCTTTAAGCATACGAGCTTGCATATCTTGTTGGGCGTTATCCATCGATGCTTTTAACATATCAGCAATTTCGCTGTCTTCTAATCCGTATGAAGGCTTAACTTGAATTTCGGTATGTACACCTGTAGATTTTTCCAAAGCCTTAACATTTAATAGCCCGTCAGCATCTACTTGAAAGGTCACCCGAATGTGTGCAGCACCTGCAGCCATAGGTGGGATGCCTTTTAAAGTAAATTTGGCAAGTGATCTACAATCCTTGACCAACTCACGTTCACCCTGAACCACATGAACCATCATGGCAGTTTGTCCGTCTTTGAAAGTAGTAAACTCTTGCGCTTTTGCAACGGGGATAGTGGTGTTCCGATGAATAACTTTTTCAGTCAAACCACCCATAGTCTCTATACCCAATGACAATGGCAACACATCTAGCAGCAACATGTCACTATCAGGTTTGTTACCCACCAAAATATCAGCCTGTATCGCGGCACCAATTGCTACCACTTTATCAGGATCAATTGAGGTGAGCGGGGTGCGCTCAAAGAACTCACCCACTTGTTGGCAAACTAAAGGTACACGAGTAGAGCCACCCACCATAACCACTTCAATAACTTGTTCTTTTTCAAGTCCCGCGTCTTTTATTGCTCTGCGACAGGCACGTAAGGTATTTTTAACTAAATGGCTTATGAGTTTTTCAAATTTATCGATACTAACCATCACCGTGTGGTGTTTACCTGTATCGTCATCAAATTGCACAGTATGCACTGACTCATGGCTTAGTATTTCTTTAGCCTCTTTGGCTTTATCTAAAAGGACACGGTGTAATCTTTTTGATAACTCTATTGGTAATTCACTTTTTTGGCGAATGTATTCTACTAATATTGCATCAAAATCATCGCCACCAAGTGCAGAGTCACCGCCAGTAGATAACACTTCGAATACGCCTTTACTTAAACGTAAAATTGAAATATCAAAGGTACCACCACCTAAATCATAAACGGCAATAATGCCCTCTTGAGAACCCTCTTGTCCTGCATCCAAACCATAAGCAACTGCGGCAGCCGTGGGTTCGTTAAGTAAACGTAATACTTTTAGGCCTGCAAGAGCAGCAGCATCTTTTGTGCCTTGGCGTTGTGCATCATCAAAATAGGCAGGAACAGTGACAACGGCACCTTGCAGTTCATCACCTAAAGTTTGTTCTGCACGCTTTTTTAATTCACTTAATATTTTTGCTGATACTTGAACGGGGTTAACATCACCCGATGCAACCGTCATTACTGGCGATAGGGAGTCAGTAAATTGATATGGTAAATGTGGGTAAGCTTTTTGAATATCCATTACGGAGCGACCTAAAAAACGCTTAACTGACACAATTGTATTAGTTGGGTCAAGACTTGCCTGTTGTTTAGCTTCTTGTCCAATCACCTCGCCATCAGTTAAATACCTAACGACTGAGGGTAATAGATGTCTACCTTGGGGATCAGGTAATGTGAGTGCTTCACCGCTGCGCACAGAGGCGACTAATGAGTTAGTGGTACCTAAATCGATACCCACAGCTAATTTACGTTGATGAGGAACAGTGCTTTGACCAGGTTCAGATATTTGCAAAAATGCCATGTTCTAATTCGTTTCTTTTAGGTTGCAATAAATATGATTAAAAATCACTTAATATGTCTTCCTTTAACTCAATTTCAGACAACATCTTATATGAGAATTTAAGTTGTCGAATAATATCGGCCGCACTTTGTTCGGCCACTGTTTGATCACTTTTAAGAAAGTTTCTTAACTTAGTTAAATCACTTTTAATCGTTTGATTAATTTCATCTTCTAATGACTCTAATGCACTAAGAGGGTCAGTTTGCTCAGATATTTCAGATAACTCTTCACGCCATTCCATTTGTTGCATCAAAAAGGCGGTATCTTTTATCGTTTTTTGTTCATGTTGTAGATCAATACCACGCAAACTCAAGAGGTATTCAGCTCTAGATAAGGGTGATTTAAGCACCGAATAAGCATCATTTACTTGTGCATTTTTTTGAATTGCCACCAACTTTTCCTGCTCGCTGCCGCTAGCAAATCTATCTGGGTGCGTTAAACGCTGAAGTTGCTGATAAGTTTGTGGCAATGTTGATAAGTCCACATCGAAAGAAACGGGGAGATTAAAGAGTTCAAAATAATTCATTTTATGACTAATTAGAATTGATGTAATTTAGGTACGAGAAAGTTTAACAAATATTGCACTAAACATTAAAACTTTCGCCACAACCACACTCACCATTTGCATTGGGGTTGGTGAATTGAAAACCTTCATTTAAGCCTTCTCTGGCAAAATCTAAATGAGTACCATCTAGATACGCCAAACTTTTTCCGTCGATAATGATTTTTATACCATTATCTTCGAAGAGTTTATCATCAGCATTAACACCGTCAACAAACTCAAGTACATAAGCTAAACCAGAACAGCCAGTGGTTTTAACACCAAGACGCAGCCCTAAACCAGATCCTCTATTTTCAAGAAATGTTTTAGCACGTAATGCTGCCGAATCGGATACGGTAATTGCCACTGGCTACTCCTACTTAAATTAACTTCGTTTAAACTTAGACTTGACGGCTTTTATAATCTGCAACTGCAGCTTTTATGGCATCTTCAGCCAAAATAGAGCAATGGATTTTCACCGGTGGTAAAGCTAACTCTTCTGCAATGTCCATGTTACTGATAGTTGAAGCTTCGTCTATTGACTTGCCTTTAACCCATTCAGTTACTAATGAACTTGAAGCGATAGCCGAGCCACAACCATAAGTTTTGAACTTAGCGTCTTCAATAATACCGTTTTTGTCAATTTTCAGTTGTAGTTTCATTACGTCACCACAAGCAGGTGCACCAACCATACCAGTTGCAATTGAAGGGTCGTTTTTATCAAAACCACCGACATTACGTGGGTTTTCGTAGTGGTCGATTACTTTTTCGCTATAAGCCATGATATTTTACCTTTTGGTTATGTGCTGATGCATTAGTTGCTACAACACGTAAATATTAATTCGCTAATTTATTGCAGAGCCAACCAGTGGTAAACTCTGCAGCCAGTGAACTCTTTAGTGGTGAGCCCACTCTACTTTACTTATATCGATACCTTCTTTGTACATGTCCCAAAGTGGTGACATATCACGTAATTTATCTATCGCATTACGTATTACACCAATCACATAATCAATTTCAGCTTCGGTAGTAAAACGCCCAGTAGTGAATCGAATAGAGCTATGTGCTAGTTCGTCGCTCAAACCCAATGCACGAAGCACATACGAAGGTTCCAAGCTTGCTGATGTACAAGCTGAACCAGACGACACAGCCATATCTTTTAGGGCCATGATTAAAGACTCGCCTTCCACGTAAGCAAAACTAACATTTAAGTTACCTGCGATGCGGCTTTCCATATCACCGTTTAAGTACACGGCCTCCATATCTTTGATGCCGTTCCATAACTTGTTACGTAACATCATCAGGCGTTCATTTTCAGCACCCATGTCTTGTTTAGCGATACGGAATGATTCACCCATACCGACTATTTGATGCGTTGCCATAGTACCAGAACGCATACCACGTTCATGACCGCCACCATGCATCTGCGCTTCTAAGCGGATACGTGGCTTACGACGCACAAATAATGCTCCGATACCTTTAGGACCATATGTCTTGTGAGCACAAAACGACATTAAATCTACTTTCATGGTTTGTAAATCGATGGGTACTTTACCGGTACTTTGTGCCGCATCAACATGAAACAAAATCTTACGTTCACGGCATACTTCACCAATGGCGGCGATATCTTGAATCACACCAATCTCATTATTTACATGCATGATGCTGACTAAAATAGTTTCAGGCCGAATGGCTGAGATTAGCTTTTCTATCAGAACTAAACCATTTGGTTCCGGATCCATGTAGGTGACTTCGTAACCTTCACGCTCTAACTGACGCATGGTATCAAGTACGGCTTTATGCTCAGTTTTGAGGGTTATAAGGTGTTTACCTTTCTTACCATAAAAATTAGCAGCGCCTTTGATAGCTAGGTTATTGGATTCAGTCGCACCTGATGTAAATACAATTTCTCTTGGATCAGCATTAACCAAATCAGCAATTTGGTTACGAGCAATATCTACTGCTTCTTCTGCTACCCAACCAAATTTGTGGGAACGAGATGCCGGGTTACCGAATATACCGTCAGAAGTTAAACAGTCTGCCATTTTGGCAGCTACGCGAGGATCTACCGGTGTAGTTGAAGAATAATCTAGATAGATGGGAAGCTTTAATTCGCTCATTTTTTACTCCGCTAAAGCTGCAAACTAATAGAAATTTCGTTTGACGCTATTTGATTAAGTTGTTTATGTTTGTCTTGTCTTTCGGCCACTCGCTTCACATCATGCTGTTGCATAAGTTCGCCTAAAGTAATGCCATCTAAAAATATACTGATCCTGTCACTTAGGCTTTCCCATAAATTATGGGTTAGACAACGTTCGCCACCTTGGCAAGCGCCTTGACCTTGACACTTAGTGGCGTCAACAGACTCATTTACTGCGCGAATAACTTCACCGACAGATATTTCGTTAGCTACACGACCCAGCTTATAACCACCGCCTGGACCACGAACACTATTCACTAACTTCTCTCTACGTAAACGAGAGAAAAGTTGTTCAAGATAAGATAAAGAAATTTCTTGGCGCTCGGATATATCAGCTAAAGAAACAGGTCCGCGTTGTGAATGTAGAGATACATCTAACATAGCAGTCACTGCATAACGACCCTTAGAAGTCAACTTCATAGTTATAAACCCAATACCAAACTAGAATCGAATAATCACATACTTGACTAATTTAGTCAAGTATTTAACCCTGTGTTTTAGTCAAGTATTAGCTTTAAGTTATATCTTGGGATCGAAGGCTTCACTGACCTTTTTAATATCTTCCACATGTTCGCTATCGGAAAAGTCTTCAAGGTCTAAAGTCGGTAATGATTTGCCACAAACATCGCCACCCATCTTGTTGATTGCTATACACATTTCTTCGACTTTTTTATCTACAAGATGGACATGATCCACCATTACACCGATAGCATGAGCTACAGGATCAGGGTTGTCTGTTGCTACCGCATAAGCATCAAAACCGTACTTTTTGGCAATTTTT
Organism: Flavobacteriales bacterium; assembly: GCA_051276225.1. Lineage (GTDB taxonomy): Bacteria > Pseudomonadota > Gammaproteobacteria > Enterobacterales > Alteromonadaceae > Paraglaciecola. The sequence continues at coordinate 1,141 of JBNMPD010000156.1, read as the reverse complement.
TTACGCTCACCGTCTGTCGGTGCTTCAGGCTTATTCTGCTGAACTACAACACGACCAGGAATACCTATTACTGTGGCGTTTTCTGGCACATCACGCACCACCACTGAATTTGAACCTATTTTTGCACCTTTGTGCATAGTAATTGGCCCCAGTACTTTAGCGCCGGCACCTACCACCACATTATCCTCTAACGTAGGATGTCGCTTGCCTGCGGTCCAACTCGTGCCGCCAAGCGTGACACCATGATACAAAGTCACATCGTTACCAATTTCTGCAGTTTCACCAATAACAACACCCATACCATGATCGATAAAAAATCGTCGACCGAGTTTTGCACCAGGGTGAATTTCGATCCCCGTTAACCAACGAGAAAAAGTTGAGATGGAACGTGCTAGCCATTTCAAGTTCGCTTTCCATAATTTATGGCTCAAACGATGAAACCAAACCGCGTGTAAGCCCGGGTAATTAGTAAGTACCTCTAAGGTATTACGTGCGGCTGGGTCACGATGAAATACACTCTGTACATCTTCTTTCATTCTGCTGAACATCATTGAACCTACTGATCTAGATTTTTAATAGTTTTATTAAAAGACGCCAAAATACCGCGCAATATATTCAGCTCTTGAGTCTCTGGGCGAGCACGATTATAAAGACGTCGTAGTTTAGCCATCACCATACCGGGATGTTTGGCAATGATAAAATTCGTTTTTACAAGGGTTTGTTCCAAATGGCTATAAAAACCTTCAAGATCCTCAGCCAGGGGATATTCTGTATCTTCCGGGTGATTATCTGGATATTGGCTGCGTGATAAATTTAAGTAAGCCATTCGAAGCTCGTAGCATAAGGTTTGAACAGCTGCTGCTAAATTTAAAGAACTATAATCTGGATTAGCGGGAATACACACATGAAATTGACATAGCTGCAGTTCATCGTTACTTAACCCATTATTCTCACGCCCAAATACCAGAGCGACTGGGTAATTAGGTACTTCATTAATCATCTTCTCACCACAGCCTCTTGGTTCTAACATCGGCCAAGATAACGTGCGGGAGCGGGCACTGGTGCCAATAACTAAGCCACAACCAGCCACAGCTTCTGCCAGCGTGCCTACAATTTTTGCATTAGCCAATACGTCCCCTGC
>JBNMPD010000155.1:0-7862 GCA_051276225.1 Flavobacteriales bacterium | reverse complement strand
ATAATTTAACTTATCACATACTAAAAAGCCCAGTTAACAGCTGGGCTTTTTAGTATGTGTGTATGAGGGTTTAGTTTAATAGAGCCAATAATTCAGCTGTTTTTTCTTGCATTAAAGCAATATCACCTCTGGACTCAACATTTAATCTTACAACAGGTTCAGTGTTAGATTTACGCAAGTTAAAGCGCCAATTTTCAAATTCCAGACCTATACCATCAGTGTAATCGACCACTGCTGCTTGAGCTTGGTACTTGTCTAAAATCAATTTAATAGACGCGTCTGGATCAGCCAGTGTACTGTTAATTTCACCTGAAGATGGAAAGGCAGCAATACGTTCTTTAACCAATTGCGACAAAGGTTTTTGCGTAGTGCATAACAACTCGGCTACCAATAGCCATGGGATCATACCCGAATCACAGTAGGCAAAATCACGGAAATAATGATGTGCGCTCATTTCACCACCGTATACAGCATCATCAGCGCGCATGCGTTCTTTGATGAAGGCGTGACCAGTTTTACTTTTAATGGGTATGCCCCCTGCTGATAAAACTATATCTTCAGTGTTCCAATATACTCTTGGGTCATAAATAATTTTTGAACCGGGGTCTTTATCTAAGAACGCTTTAGCTAACAAACCAACAATATAATAACCTTCAACAAAATCCCCTTTTTCGTCAAATAAGAAACAACGGTCGAAATCGCCATCCCACGCGATACCCATATTGGCGCCTGTTTCGATGACAGCATTAGCCGTATCTGCCCGACTCTCTGGTAATAAAGGATTCGGTATACCATTAGGAAAAGTTCCATCGGGTTGATGGTGCACTTTAACAAACTCGATTGGCACATTTGCGGCATCTAATGCATTCTGGATCGCATCTAATGCGTCACCTGCAGCACCATTACCAGCGTTCACTACCAATTTTATTGGTGTAATGTTGTTGGTATCAATATAAGACAACATATGAGCGACATAAGGTTGCATATTATCCAGCTTATTATAATGCCCGGTAGCCGAGAGCTTATTTATCACAACTGACGCTTGGCCTTGTATAAACGCTTGTTCACTGACTAAACCAGTAGCATAAAACTCAAGTCTCGCTTTTACTTCATCATCAGCGTAGGTTTCTGCCAAGTCACGGATGGCAAATAAACCAGTATCGCCACTGACTGGTTTAGAGTCAGTTTTAACTAGCTTCATACCGTTATAATCAATAGGGTTATGGCTAGCAGTAACTTCAACACCACCATCAACACCCAGATATTTAGTAGCAAAATAGATTTCTTCGGTACCTGTCATACCTAAATCGGTCACCGTTGCCCCGCCGTCAATTAAACCGGCAGACAAGGCTAGTTTCAACGGCTCAGAGGTCAATCTAATATCGCCCCCAACCACTACGGTTTTTGCCTGCATATACTGTGCAAAGGCTTTGCCAATGCGATAAGCCACGTGTTCGTCAAGTTGTTCGATTAATTTACCGCGAATGTCATACGCTTTAAAACATGTAATTTTCATAAAATCTCTTCATAAAATTATTTGTACGGGTATCAGTATCAACTGTATTTATTTAGCTTCAACACGCCCGTAACGGTCAGAAAAACGCACAATGTCGTCTTCACCTAAATAGGAGCCTGATTGCACCTCGATGAGCTCCAATGGAATACGACCAGGGTTTTCCAATGCATGCACTACGCCAATTGGAATATAGGTAGATTGATTCTCTGATAATAATAGAGTTTGTTCACCATTGGTGACTTTTGCCGTACCTGACACCACAATCCAATGCTCAGCTCGATGGTGATGCATTTGTACTGATAGTTTTTCACCAGGTTTGACCGTGATACGTTTTACTTGGAAACGCTCGCCGTTATCAATAGAGTCATAACTGCCCCAAGGTCTAAATACCTCTCTATGGAATTCCCACTCAGGGCGATGTTCTGCTTTGAGTTGATTCACGACATTTTTGATATTTTGTACTTTATCTTTGTGTGCAACCAGCACTGCATCTTTAGTTTCAACCACCACGACATTGTTCAAACCCACGACAGAGATGAGTCGTTGTTCAGAATTAATATAACTGTTGCTCACGCCATCAAGAATAGCATCGCCGATGACCACGTTATTTTGTGCATCTTTGTGTTTGGCTGTTTCCCATAATGAAGACCAACTGCCGACATCACTCCAACCTGCATCAAGCGGCACTACACAAGCAGAGTCGGTTTTCTCCATCACAGCATAATCGATGGAATCATCAGGGCAAGTGACGAATACATCAGCATCCACTCGTACAAATTCCATATCAGTGGATTCAGAGGCAATGGCTTTTTTACATATTGCTAGCATATCAGGCGCGTATTTTTCAAGCTCTTGCAGGTAACGGCTAGCTTTAAACATAAACATGCCACTGTTCCAATAAAACTCGCCTGAGTCGACATATTGTTGTGCGGTGACTAAATCAGGCTTTTCAACAAAGTTAGCCACATCAAATCCCACGTCTATATCTTTGACCTTGTCGCCACGCTTAATATAGCCGTAACCTATATGAGCCGAGTCTGGCACAATACCAAAAGTGACTAACTTGCCTTGCTTAGCTAACGTTTCGGCCTGAGTAATAGCTTTATGAAATTCAGGCGCATTATTTATCAAATGGTCAGCCGCCAAAATAAGTAAAATCGGGTCTTCGCCATTCAGCGACGCATGTAAAGCAGCCAAAGCAATAGCAGGTGCGGTATTACGCCCCATAGGCTCTAGCAATATGCCACCGTGTTGAATATCTTGTTGACGAAGCTGCTCTGCTACTAAAAATCGATGTGCATCATTACAAATGACTATAGGTTGCTCCGCACCTGAGCCTTCTAACCTTGCGATGGTGTCTTGCAACATCGTTAAATCGCTGGTTAAACTTAAAAATTGCTTAGGTAACGCAGCCCTTGATTTAGGCCATAATCGGCTACCACTTCCACCAGCTAAAACAACAGGTTTCATCACACATTCCTTTTTGATTGTTTTTGATTAGTCTTGATTTTTTCGAAGCAACAAAATTGCAGCGAATTCATATACCCTAATAGTATTAAAGCTTGATGGGTTATTCAATCAAGAACACTGAAGAAGCTTGTTTAATTCATATTTTGATTAAAAAAGTGTGCCTGAAAAAGATAAGCGTCTCCATTGGGTTAAATGTCATGCCACTGATATAATCTTTATTGGATAATTTTTATTAATGTGAGTTTATGGTTCAGCAGCAAACAACAGATCAACGTTTTGGTGGCACCCAACGTCTATATGGTATCTCAGGGACAGATGTTTTACGCAAAGCACATGTATGTGTGGTCGGTATTGGAGGCGTAGGGTCTTGGGTAGCCGAAGGCTTAGCAAGGACTGCACTTGGGCATATCACATTAATTGATTTGGATGACATCTGTGTCACTAATACCAATAGACAAATCCATGCACTGCAGGAAACGGTAGGTGAAGCTAAAGTAGAGGCCATGGCTCAGCGGATCATACAAATTAATCCAGTATGCAGAGTCACTCAGATTGAAGACTTTGTCACGCCCGATAACGTTTCAGAGTTACTGAGTAACATATATGATTACGTGGTGGACGCGACGGATAGCATAAAAGCTAAGGCGGCCATGGTAGCCCATTGCAAACGAAATAAGATCCCAATTATTACCATTGGTGGCGCTGGTGGACAAATTGACCCAACTCAAGTTGCAGTGACTGATCTTAGTAAAACAATCCAAGACCCTTTGGCGGCTAAATTACGTTCAGAATTACGCAGGTTTTATAATTTCAGTAGCAACCCTAAACGACGTTTTGGTATTGATTGTGTGTACTCGACCGAGCAACTTCGTTATCCACAGCCTGACGGTAGTGTTTGTTCGAAAAAAACACTAACCGATGGCAGTGTCAAGTTAGACTGTAACAATGGTTTGGGCGCTGCAGTAGCTGTTACTGCTACGTTTGGTTTTGTTGCCTCAGCAAGGGTGATAGAAAAGTTAATCAGTAAATACGTTCAATCAAGTCAAAGATGCTAACTTGTCGTTCTAAACTTTTTGTAATCTAAAAACAAAGCGATACATAACCAAATACTGACAGCTATGACTAAAAACCAGGTGTTTTCTGCCATTTGCATCACCTGTTCACTTAACACTGACGTGCCCCAAATAAGCAACAAATAATAAGGCAAATTAAGCATGCCTGCCCAAAGCACAACCTTTGCTGATTTATGATTGGCGCCTTGGCTAAACATAAAAAATGCTAAAGAGTTAATGTGGATCATGGCTATTAACAAACTTTTCACTGATAAATTTGGTTGCTGTTTTTTTTTATCACCAAAATTTCTACCTAAAAGGTAGTTGATACATGAGCCTAATGTTGCCGCTACCACCATCGCTAAGGTTAAAAAAAGTATATCTTGTGGCCCCGGCTTAGATAATACGACCAACACCACAGCAAAAAATTGCCCAGGAAAGTAGAACCCAACATAGACAATAGACTCCAACAAAATGATGAACAAAATAAGTAAATAAAAGTAATCACTAAAATTTGATTGCAGACCTTGTAACAGCTCTAAACCTGAAGGTATGACCTCATAAGTGACGAAAACAGATAACAAACACAGCGCAATCAAGGCTGATAATGGTAAAATAAAAGAAAACTTCAAAAATTTAACACCTATTTTGTTCTTGCTATAAAGAAACAATAGCAAAATTATTATCTAAGCAAATCGAAAGTCATTATAACGAAATTAGATTTCTAATCGACAAATTACTTTATAAGCAACACAATAGTTATTTAAAAAACAAATAAAGGCAAAGAGAGACAAACTATGCAAATGACATCGACGGAACTGACAGATTTAATGATAGACAGTGCCCAAAATGCGGTAACCACCACCAAAGAAGAATTTAATCTTGACTTGGATGGCTCTGAGCAAAGTATTGAAATGGTGGATGATGTGATCCTAAGCTGGTTAGGCAGATATAAAGATCAGGTATTAGAAGAAAATTCTGTGTTCACAATTTGTAATATTTATGGGGCTTATGTAGGTGAAATTTTTCGACGTAAAGTGGGTGGCAACTGGGCTTATGATGAATCCGATATTGACGCCCCTTATGTGGTTCTAAACTATGCGGGCGGCACTTATGCTTTTGCCGGTATTTGTTACCAACGGTTGGTGAATGATATTCAAATCAGTGTTAAGAGTTATTACGATCAAGCACTAGCTAATAACATTCAGTAAGCCCTCAATTTTTGAGCTAAAGGCTCTATTTTTGAGCTAAAGGTTTTACTGCAGGTGTTATTTGAATAGCTCTTTTCCAGTCCGTTAACATCAGCAATGTGTGTTTATCTTTGATTAGAAAGTAAAAAACTAGTGAATCAAGCAACAATGTAATGGCAATTAGCCATGAAAATTGCCAATGATCTACGTTAGCTGACATTATATGTAAACTTAAGTCAGCTAGAACAGAAAAAATTAATAATGGTTTGATACAAGAAAACATCCAACATCTATTTGCGTGCCAAATTTTCTCTCTAAAACCCAAAAGCAATAATGCCAAAAAAGCCGGGGAAGCGATAGAGAGGCTGATATAAAGATACTGTTTTTCAGGATAAAAAAGAGCCAATAATTGGTCACCATTTTCTCGAACTGAAACCGAACCAATCAATATTAAAAGACTTCTGGATAAAAACACGATACAAAGGTATAGGGCCGCTGCAGGTTTCACTCTGCCAGCGTCATCATAATATTTTAGTGGGAGTAACAGTTTCATTGTTAAGTGTTTACGAGCTCATTGCTGTTAGTGGTTAAGTATTAGGTATCAGTGAAAAAATTATCACGCCTTACGCAAAACACTACGAATTTCAGCTAACACTTCATCGATATCAGAAAGACTGGTGACCGAACTATAAACATGCATGTTAGAACGAACATCAACCTTTTCACCGCTACCGCTATTAAAGCTTACATCGGCTAAGACTTTTTGAATTCGACTAAATAATTCTTTGGCTACCGCATCCTCAATATTGACTAAACAAACAATAAATTGTTCAGCGCCAATACGCCCAACGATGTCTTTTTCTCTGGTTACGTGCATTAAACATTCTGCGACTTGTTTCAGGGTTAATTCACCCGCCTTATAACCATGTTCAGCATTGACCGCAGTAAAATTACTCACATCAAACAGTGCTAACGCGTTCACTTTTTCACCAAAGGGTGCTTTTACTCTTTTAATCTTTGCAACTACAAAATGTTCATTAAGCAGCCCCGTTAAAGGGTCTGTGGCTAACTTACGCAAATATGCTCTACCCCACGTTAAATAAACCAAACCTATCAAACCCAAAAGGCTAATTAACACCATTAAAATGATCTGTAAACGCTGTTCTTCTACTTCAACTATGCTCGTTTCTAGACCAATAACCTCATTGTGTAAGTTGGCTACGCCAAGAACACGAGCTGATGCTTGTTGATTTTTAAGCTTTTCTAAAGCGAGAATTGTGTAGCTGTCAAAACTACGTTGCGCCGCTTCAACATCTCCTAGAAACAAATTCGCTTTAACTAAAAAGCCGGTATAGTGAAGATGTTTAGATAAGCTAGCAGGCATAGCTAACTTAGTATCATTTTGTTTTTGCAAGAAGTTTGAAACACATACTCTGTCTTCAACATATAGACAAAGTTCAACAACATACCACTCATACAATAACTGCATTGTGTCATTAGACGTTTGTTTTAAAAAAACATTCCAACTGCGTAAGTTTTTACGTAAAGAATCATAATCTTGAGTACGGATCGCTTGACGACTTTCGGCAAAGTGATACCAACTATTCGTTAAAGGTGTATTAATTTTCAGGTTACGTTTACCTAATTCCGCAATCATCAATTTAGCCTTCTCGTATTCACCGCTGCCTGTGTAGGCAGTGATAAGACTATATAGAGGCGCAAGTTGGTTTTTCTCTTCATAAACATCTAAACCAAGTTGATAGGTTTTTTCATATTGCTCTGCCGCAAGCGCCCGCTGACCAATTGAAGCGTAAAACAATCCAATATTATTATGAATGTGAACTAAGGATTTTAAATCATTGCCACCGGAGTAAGATTGAAGCAAAGACAGTAAACGTCCCAGTTTAATACCTATATCTTGCTTATCCTGGTCACAAACAGTGATAAGCCCGAGTTGCGAACTCAAATAAACATCACTAAATTTACCTTTAGCCAGTTGTTTAGATTGGCGGTAGTAATCACATTTTATTGGTTTTTCCTGCACGTCAAAAATAAAACCTAATTGATAATGAATACTGGCATAGCTCTGAGAGTTTTTATCTACAACATCATCAGATAAGATACCTTCGAGTAATATTTGCGCTTGATCATTTTTACCAACACAAATCAACCAATGCGCTTTATGTACCTTTAGCTTTATAAGCTGCTCTGGTAAAACACTGCGGTGCTTCAAATAATCATCAACTTGAGGTATAAACTGGTCATCTGGGCAATCATAAGTAGCAATCTGAATACTTTCAATAAAATCGTCTACTTTGTTGGCTAAAACAGATTGCGAATAGCCAATAAAAAACAGGCCAAAAAACGAGGCTTTTAAAATGAGGGGGAAAGAAAAGATGTGTATATACTTCATATCCGGTAACAATAAGTGTTAGCGGTGTTTTTTTCCAGTTCAATTCGTACCAAAATGAATAAAAAATTATACTTAATCAAAAAAATTCACATTCAAACGTTTTATCTGGGTAATAAATAACTATCTTAATTTACATTAAATATAAAGTTGTTGCCTAAATTTTTGTCTTCATAACAAATTGAACTCACGCTACCAAGATTGCCTACTTGTATGTTTGTTAA
>JBNMPD010000154.1:0-7891 GCA_051276225.1 Flavobacteriales bacterium | reverse complement strand
CCATGGAGTTGCATGGATTGGTCAATAATTTCACAAACTCGCTCTGGGATCATCGCTTTGATCATGTGTATCCAGACACGTGCTTCTTGGTTACCCAATACATCCATAGCTTTAGCCGCTTTTAATACCATCATACGCATGGCTTCAATATCGATACGCATTTTTGAGATAACTTCAATATTCTTACCAAGCTGATATATTTTTTTGCCAAAAGCTTCTCGCGAAGTTGAACGCTCAAGTGCAAGTTGCAACGCTTTTTCAGCTTGGCCAATTGAACGCATGCAATGGTGTATACGACCTGGCCCTAAACGTACTTGAGAAATTTCAAAACCACGGCCTTCGCCTAACAACATATTGGTCTTAGGTACCCGCACGTTTTCAAGTTTAATGTGCATGTGACCATGAGGCGCGTCGTCATGACCAAATACATGCATTGGGCCAACAATGGTTACGCCCGGAGCGTCTAGTGGCACTAGAATTTGTGATTGTTGTTTGTGTGTTGGGGCATCAGGGCTACTTTTGACCATACAAATCATAATTTTGCAGCGAGGATCACCGGCCCCAGAAATATAAAATTTCTCACCGTTGATGACCCAATCATCTCCATCTTCGACAGCTGATGTCGAGATGTTTTTGGCGTCAGAAGATGCAACATTAGGTTCGGTCATACCAAAGCACGAACGTATTTCGCCTCTTAGTAAAGGTGCTAACCATTGTGCCTTTTGCTCAGGTGTTCCCACTCGTTCTAACACTTCCATATTACCTGTGTCAGGAGCAGAACAGTTTAAAGTTTCAGACGCTAAAGGGGCTTTACCCAGTTCGACGGCAATGTATGCGTAATCTAGATTAGATAAACCCTCGCCTGTTTCAGCATCAGGTAAGAAAAAATTCCAAAGGCCTAACTCTTTTGCTTTGTTTTTTGCGCCTTCGAGCAATTCCATTTGACGTTCAGAATAGCTCCAACGATCAGTAAGTTTTTCACCAATTGAATAAAATTCATCTTGGATCGGGATAACATTTTCTTCAATGTGCTTCTTCACAGCAAGGTAAAGTGGTCGCACTGCTTCAGACATGCGTAAATCGTTTAAGTCTTCATTAGACATAGTTGTTTCCTTTAAATTTGGTGAAATCTGACGTGTTTAACTGACGTTTCTTGTCACATATAGTGAAGTATAGATTTCAAATAAATCAGCTAAAATATAATAGTTGAATGACGCTAAAATGGCTATCATGATCGCTTCAAATATATGAATTTACTGATATTTTTAGAAAAAAAGACTGTTTTATGAATTGTTTATAACAAGCATCTATAGTGATTTATCACTGTTATTTTTGAAACGGTATTTTGAGTGTCTCGTTAGCAGATTACAAATTAACGAGCTGTTGTAACTTTGAAAAATTAATAGCTATTAAGGTGCTATTTATTCAAGTTGTTTTCTGGCACTGATGACTAATACCAAATTAATAAACGACTTTTTTAGTTTAGCTTGTATTGACGGGTTACTAATGGCGATAACTTCATAATTAATGAGCGGTAAACCCAGCGCTGCTGGTGAAATTCGCATAGGTTCTAACGATACCAAGGTACAGGTACGCACTGATCTCGACTAAAAAACAAAACATAAACCTATCCGATATTATAAAAGCTTGTGCCACACCCGTTGGCATTACAAATATCATGTTGTATTTATACCTTAAAAAAGACGTTAATTAACATATTGGAAATATTTGCCCTTTTTTGAAAAAGCCTAGGGTAAGTGTTCCATGGTATTGCTCGGCAAAAGGGTATGGTGATTGAAGAGAGAGATTTAATGCGAAATCATGTTCATATGTGTTTGAGTAATCCTCAAAATCAACGGTAGTTGGTTTTTTGAAAGGAAAAAAGTGCAACATCGATGACTAAGAATTTCAAAGGCCGACAGCGAAATTTCAATGGATAGTCACTCTGTGCTAGAGCATATAATGTATCAACAGTTGGACTTGATGAGGATGGTTAAAAAGGGTATCCGTAATCAAGACATAAATGATGTTCATTGAGACCAGTTGAATATCGGAATTTAGCGACCCCTTGGGCGCTTGTTTCAGTCCTTCGAGGGTGTTGCATAATGAGCATGCGGCTCTGCCTATAGGCCGTTTTTTAGCTTAGTTTTTTATGGTCTGAAGTGCTAACTTTCATTGAAAAAACACTTCTATAATATTGTGTTGCTGAGGCAGTTTTTGATTATGAACGACAGTTTCTTAACTATACACCGGAAGGGACTTTATCCGACTAGGCATATAAGTGATATTAATGAACATGGCCATCTGGTTTGATATTCAGTAAATTATTTTCGTCATTGGCAATAAACCCTTCTTTAATCTTTTGCCTAGCCATAGATTTACCCAACTTTGATTTTAGGCTTTTCCATTCGCCTCTAAAACCTTCAATAAAACCATCAACAAATAACTCAAGCTCTTCATCAGTATAAGGTGTCTTACGGTCATTTATGGGGTTTATCCAATCAGGCACATCGGACATGAAATATCTCCAATATAAAATTTATGTCAAGGTTGTCTCATAATTATAGCTCACTTAAAAAAGAATATGATTATGTCTAAAACTCCATTTTATCTTCCAAAACCAAGAACGACTTATATGCTGTGTAAAGTGTCTTTTTTTCTTTCTAGACATTAGCGCTTCATGCAACAATATAATCTCTATATAAACTTTCAATCTTTAATTATTTGGAACGTACTATAGACTGTTTAATGGCAACATTTAAGCACACCTCAGATCCAAGCTGTGTTAAGTTCCAGTCGCTAGTTCTTAATGTGGGCTTACGTAAAATATACTCAATATTTACTTGAATATGTATTCATTTGGATGCAAACGAGATTTTAGCCATTATTATTGATCACAAAAGTGTATACCAATTGAGGTCATACGAGGCTGACCGAATGCTTCATTTAATGGAATAGGAGCTGAACAGCTTATGTAAAAACTGATTTTCCGGTGTTGGAAATGTGTTGCTGAAACAAAGAGTTAACTACAAATTATCATCAATCTTTGTAGTTAGAGAATATTTATAAGTCAATATTCAGGATAAAATCTATAAATTAGTATTTTTAGACAATCTGGATCTTTTGAGTGCACTAAAGTGACAGATTCACAAAACTCAGTCGCAGTGTTTTCCAGATATGAATAAAGTGAGTATTTTTTCACTTCATATTTTAATTACCTGAATGTTTGTTCGATTAAGTTGTCTTTTTAGTTGGAGGTCAGAACAAAAATTAAGGACTATAAATTGACTAAATTCAAGTAAACAGCAATCGACATTCATTAGACATTCTGCATTGTGTTCAATGCCGAGTGTCTAATGAATGACAGTTTGAGGACAAAAGAAATCTAGATTATTGATTATCAGTAAGACCTAGCTTTACAATACTTCTGCAAAGTCTGAATCGCGCGGCGACTGGCTTTACGTTAATTCGTAACTGGTTGTGATTTCAACATTTCCAGTCAGCATTAACATAACGGAACAATATTTTTCAGCGGATAATTGTATGGCTCTGGCGACATTTTTCTCAGTCAAACCTTCGCCTTTGACGATATAGTGAGCATGGATTTCAGTAAATACCCGAGGCGGTTCTTCTGCTCTTTTTGCTTCAAGTTGACAGACACAATCATCTACTTGTTTTCTAGACTTTTTAAGGATATCGACCACATCGATAGACGAACAAGCGCCCACTGATAATAAGACTGATTCCATAGGAGACAAAATTTCTCCATTACCTTCTAAGTCTAGGGTATGGCCGGTATCTGTTTTGCAATTAAAGCGTAGGTTTTCTTTCCAACTTACAGTGGCTTTCATAGTTTTTCTACTTCTTAACGAGAGTTATTTTGGTTTTGTCTAATAATATACGTTTTTGTCTAAACAAAGACCCAATGGCTTTTTTATACACATTTTTACTGACCTTAAAACGCTTAGAAATTTCATCTGCTGAGCTTTTATCCGTTAACGTGGACAAACCATCATGTGCAATTAGGTCTTCGATTATTTGATCTTCTAAAGTATTGCGGGCAGTGGGATCGTGAAATTGAAAACACAGATCAATTTTTCCATCTTCGCGAATACGCTTAATATACGCTTTCATCGAGTGACCAATTTTTATTGGCTGAAAAACTTCGTCCCTAAATAATAAGCCAAGGTGTGAGCCATTTATAATTGCTTTGTAGCCCATATCTGTCTGTCCACAGATCAGTAACTCTACTTCTTGTTTAACTTCAAATGTGCCACCTTCTTCACTCGACTCTTCATATAAAAAATCTTTGAGTTTGGTTGATGCCGCAAGTCGGCCAGTTTCTTCATCACAAAATACATAAAGCACATAAGATACACCTTCAGACATAGGGTAGTCTTGTTCACTAAATGGCACTAACAAGTCTTTTTCTAGTCCCCAATCTACAAAAACACCAACCTTGGTGATACTGACCACTTTTAAATAGGCGCAATGATCAACCAATACCTTGGGACGTCTGATAGTGGCAATAAGACGATCATCACTATCGTGATAAATAAATGCATTCACCATATCTCCTAGCTTACAGCCTAAAGGCGCATTTTTAGTAGGCAGCAGAATTTGACCTTTATCGCCTGCGTCTAGGTAAAATCCAAAGGGCACTTCATTCACAACTTCAAGGTTATTGAACTTTCCAACTTGCGACATTATTTTATGATTATCTATAACGAAATTATAAACATAGTGTAACTGACCAATACGCTAAGAAATATAAAAACAATATATATATTGCTAAATTGATTACTTTATTCATGTCATAATTAAGGTCTTCTATATTGCTTATTCACATGGTGTTTTATGGCGATTAATAACAATATTGTTTTTTTAAATGGTCAGTTTATACCTATGTCTGAAGCTAAAATATCGCCTATGGATCGTGGCTTTTTGTTTGGTGATGGTATATACGAAGTGGTGCCATCCTATGCAACTAAGTTAGTGGGTTTTGGCTTACATATTGAACGGATGCAACATGGTCTTAAAGCCATTGGTATTAAACTAAACATGGGTATTGATGATTGGCGTGATATCGCGCAAAAACTGATTAAAGAAAATGGTAGGGGCAATCTTGGGTTGTACTTCCATGTTAGCCGTGGAGCAGATGTAAAACGTTTCCATGCTTATCCTGATCATATCCAACCAACAGTGTTTGCCTATGCCTTTGACATCCCAGCGGCACCTATGGCCGATAAGCAAAGTGTGAAGCAATATAAAGTCACGAGTACTGAGGATTTGCGCTGGAAACGCTGCCAGATTAAATCTACCTCATTGTTAGGTAATGTGATGCATTTCCAAGAAGGACAAGAAGCTGGTGTACATGAAACTATTTTATATAATCAGCGAAACGAACTGACTGAAGCCAGTGCCTGTAATGTGTTTATTGTTAAAAATGAAGTGGTGATAACTCCACCTTTAGATAACCAATTACTGCCCGGCATTACGCGTAATATGTTATTGGATATTTTACGAAAAGATGGCACCTTGCATGTTCAAGAGAGAATGATCAGCATGAGCGAAGTGAGAACTGCGGACGAGCTTTGGTTAACCAGCTCAAGTAAGGAAATTGCACCCGTGGTTGAACTAGACGGAAAACCTGTGGGCAAAGGAAATGTCGGCAATATTTGGCTACTTGCTCAATCCCTATATGCTGCGAATAAACATCGTTATTAAATCAATTTTTTTAACAATAGCTGGGAGCTAAACAAGCCACATGTCTCGACCTGCCAAAATTATTATCGATTTAGCCGCTATCCAAGCTAATTGCCGATTGGCTCAAATTCTCGCACCCTATTCGAAAACTGTTGCCGTGATAAAGGCCGATGCTTATGGACATGGGGCTGTAGAGGTGGCAAAAGCCATTGCGTCACACGTTGAAATGTTCACAGTATCTTGTCTTGAAGAAGCGCTGATTTTACGAGAGGGGGGGTTGAAAAAACCAATTTTATTACTCGAAGGATGTTTCGATAAAGCTGAATTAAATATCGCGGTGCATAATCAGTGCGAACTTGTTGTGCACAGCAGTATTCAGCTAGAACAATTACTTAGTGCCACACTTGAGATACCGATAAAAGTATGGCTGAAAATTGATACTGGTATGCACAGATTGGGGATATTGCCACAACAGGTTGAATCGGTATATGCCAAGTTGGTGGCATCACCTAACGTTAAAAGTATTGTTTTGATGACACACTTTGCTGATGCCGACAATACGGGTGGGGCACACACCGCTCTGCAAATTAGTCGATTCGAAAATTGTATTCAGCCGATTATTGCTAATTCTAGTCAACAAGTAGAACTGAGTATGGCCAATTCTGCAGCCTTGTTAGCTTGGGATCAAACCAGAGTGGATTGGAATCGCCCAGGGATCATGTTGTTCGGTTTGAGTCCGTTTGCTGAACCTATCGATGCAGCTAAACAACTTATCCCTGCCATGAATTTTGAGTCACAAGTGATAGCTTTACGGGAGATTTCAACTGGGGAATCTGTAGGATATGGTTGCACATGGACGGCACAGCGCCCCTCAATTATTGCCACTATTGCAGTAGGTTATGGTGATGGTTATCCGCGTACCGCAAAATCGGGTACGCCGGTGCTAATAAACCAACAACGAGCGCCATTGGCGGGTAGGGTGTCTATGGATTTAATTTCAGTTGATGTGACTGACCTAGCCAATGTTCACATTGGCGACAAGGCTTTGTTATGGGGTAAGGAATTATCGGCTAACGAAGTGGCAAATTGGGCAGGCACGATTGGTTATGAGTTAGTAACACGCATGCCCAGACGTGTTACTAGGCATTTTGTTAGTTAAAGCGAATTAAAATTAGTTAAGAGTTAAGAGTTAAGAGTTAAGAGTTAACATTCAGCAACTAAGACGGCTCTAAGCGGAGCAGGGTAACCTTCAATCGTTTTGCTATGGTCGTTTGGGTCAATAAAGTCTAGCAAGGATTGACTTTGCATCCACTCAGTTGCTCTTTGTTCTTCTAATGTTGTAAGCCCTACATCCACCACACGGATATTTTTAAAACCCACCTTTTGCATCCATACGATTAACGCTGCTGTACTCGGTAAGTACCACACATTACGCATCTGTGCATAACGTTCACCAGGCATAAATACCGTTTGTTCGTCGCCCTCTACCACTAAGGTTTCAAGCACTAATTCTCCACCTTTACGTAATTGATTTTTTAACTGGTATAAAAAATCAATGGGATTACGTCTGTGATACAACACACCCATAGAAAACACGGTATCAAACGCTTTGAGTTCAGGTAATTGCTCCACGCCTACCGGTAATAAGTGGATCCGTGGATCAGGGTTGAAGTGTTTAATCGCTTGAAATTGCATTAAAAATAGTTGCGATGGGTCTGCGCCCACCACCATCTTGGCGTGTTCACCTAACATGCGCCACATATGATAACCGCTGCCACAACCTACATCTAATACATAGCGGTCTTTAAGGGAATGAATATGAGGTTGCACTCTGTGCCATTTCCAGTCAGAGCGCCACTCGGTATCGATATGAATACCATGCACATGAAATGGTCCCTTTCGCCAAGGCATAAATTGTTTGAGTAACCCGACTATTTGTTTCTGAGTATATTCATTGATATCCGCTGTGTTTCCAAATTCGACTTTGTCTTGTAAGTTAATTGATGACGGCGATGTTTCAGGCAGTTTGTTAAGCAGCTTTACCCACTTAGAAAAGTCCCCATGTAATTGTTCTTTATGCCAAGTAGCAATTTGAGCCGGCAGCACTTCTAACCAATGACTTAACGGTGAGTCAGCGATGTGTTTGTAAAAATCATTAAACCAATTAACAGCCAAGTGGCCTCCT
>JBNMPD010000153.1:0-7901 GCA_051276225.1 Flavobacteriales bacterium | reverse complement strand
ACTGTGTTTCACGCTGTGTCCGCCGTTCATTCTTGTGCGGAGTAGATAGTTATTCAGGCCAGAGTTATGAACATCGCCATAGGTGGGTTGAACAACATTTGTTGTTTTTATCTTCATTATTCAACAACGCTTAGCATCGATAAAGCCACCCACGACTATCCATTCATTGATGCCTTTTGCAGACAATCCCAGACAATATATGCTTAAAGGTATCCCCTTTTTACTAAAAGACTATTGTGAGTTGGTGGGTATTACAGGCAGGATAATCATAAGCGTCAAAGCAGGACATATTGACCATCAACAGCAACCGATATTACAAAGGTTAGGGTTATCAAACGAACAATGGCTCACCCTTACCACCGAGTTTGAAAGCACTTTTGTTATGCGGCGGGGGCAGAGCAAATGATAAACCCATTTAAAAAGCACACCGGTCATCAACGTATTCGAGGTATGGGTAAAAGGAGAACCTTACTATGCTGCGCTTAAACACTTCAATAATTCAGCCATCCTATAACAAATAAAAAAGGAACAACGGTGCCCATAAATCCTTTGAATACCCATTATCCCTTCCAAACAGCCACAAGTTAACGCTCTGCTTCATAACCCACTCCATCACCTCCATGTAGGTCATAAAAATCGACTTTGTATCTGTCTATTTATAGAATCAAATTATGGGTACCTTGATAAATAGCTTGATAAATATTCATCATTAAATTTGGCTTATGTCTTCATTTTTTGCCAGTTGATAACTAGCCGTCATTATTAGGGTTATTTCTGAAGACCATAATGTGTCTCCAAGGTTTTCTTATATGCTGCCAACGTCGACATGCCCATTTGTGCTCTTAATGGGTCAACACTATCTTCGTTTTTTATAGGAGCAAATATCACCTTGCCGTCTATCACTTCTGCTTGAGTGCCAAACACCTGTTTTTTACCTAGTTTGATTGAGACGTTATCGGTAAATTGCGCAACGTCTTTACCAGCAATGCCACCTTTGTCTAGGAATGATTGAATAATCAATGGCAGCATATTTTGTTGAAATACCAAATCTTTACTGTGTTGCAGCAGAGTTAATGAGGCTTGAATACCCTTCTCTCCAACCTTATTTTTAGTTGGCCAGCCATGCAAAGTGATCATTTCTTTTAGGGTCTGTGTGTGCAGCTTATTTATCTGTGAGGCTAAAGTTTGTAGCGCTGGAGGTGTATTTTCCGCATTATATTTTTCTAAACGTTGACGAACTTGTTGATTTTGCTGTGCCATTTCAACTAATTGATCCTGCAATTTTTTATCAACTTGTGCCAGTGTTGTCAAAGAAGTAAATAATAATACTAAATAGATGATTAAACGCATAATGAGTGCACTCAGTTTTGTATTTTAAGTTGTGCTGTGAAGACCTACTGCTTGATGTTTTTTTTCAAACACCTACTAACTTAATACGTTATTTATATGAGTTATGCTGCAAAAATTTCATTGCAGTTACGTAGCACATAATCTGGCTGTTAAAACAGCCAACGGGCACACTTTGTGTGCTGCCCGTATTGTTTAGTTAGGGTTATTGGTTAGTCTTTTCCAAATTTTGCTTAGCAGGATCATACTTAGCAAACCAACCCATAATGTTGTCAGTTTTGCCTATTAAACGACTGGGTCGAGAAGCAATATAATGGGGTGCGCCTGGTACCCGAATTAATGCCGTATCGACGTTTAACATTTTCAAAGCGGTATAGTATTGTTCTGCTTCCCAAGCTGGGGTCCGGTAATCTTCTTCGCCAACCATAATCAGTGTGGGTGTTTTAACTTTATCGACATAACGTATGGGTGAATGTTTTAGGAATGCTTCTGGGTCAGCCCAAGGATCGGCACGTATCCAATGTCTGCGCACATATTGGCCGATATCAGCAGCAAGTGCCATCGTCATCCAGTTTATCACGGGTTTAATTGATGCGGCGGCAGCGAAACGCTGAGTTTTAGTGGTGATCCAAGCTGTTAAGATGCCTCCGCCTGAACCACCCGTCACAAATAAACGCTCTGGGTCAACGTATTTTTTGTCCACCACTTCGTCTACTACCGTCATCAAATCATCGTAATCGTATCCCGGGTAGGCTAAATCAATGCTTAGTGCAAAATCTTCGCCATAACCAGTTGAACCGCGTGGATTAACCCATACTGTTACGTAACCTTCGGCCGCATAACGCTGAATTTCGCTGGCAAAAAACGGTCCATACATGGCATAGGGTCCACCATGAATTTCTAAAATCATAGGATAGCTGCCATCCGCTTTAAAATCAGCTGGAAAAGCTACCCATGCTTCTATTTCAAGGCCATCGTGAGAAGATTTTACTTTGATCTCTTGCACCGCCGCCATATCTAGATAGGGTAATACATCCTCATTTAAAGCCGTAAGGATCTGTCTGTTTTTCCCCTTTAGACTGACCAAACCCACTTCGGCTGGACGATCACTAAATCCTGCTGTAAAGGCGATGACTGGTTTTTTATCACGACTCACAGAAAAACTTCCTGCTGCATAAGGGCGTCCAATTGATGTGCCACCTATGTTGGTTACTAATTTAGATACTTTGCCTTTTAAAGTGATGTTAAATAGGCTTAAAACCCCATGATCCTCGGATAAGACTAACAAACTTTTACCATCAGGCGCCCAAGCGGTTTGGCCAACATTGCCTTCAAATTTTTCTGCTAGTGGCCTAACGTTAGAGCCGTCGGTATCGATTAGATACAAGTCATTTTGTTGATACGACAGTGTTTTATCATCGTAACCTCGAAAAGCAATGGTTTTGCCATCAGGAGACACAACGGGGTAAAAGTCTGGCCCATCTCTGGTGGTTAAAGCTGTTATGTTTAAGTTTGATAAATTTAGACTATAAATTTCACTTTCGATTGGATCAAAATCCCTATCCTCAGCCAAGTTACCGGTAACCAATAGTGTGTTATTATCAAGCCATTGTGGATTTGAGAGTCCCGCTGCTTCAAATGTGACCTGCCTTGGTGTGCCACCGTTCACAGGAAGTGTAAATATTTGGCTAGCACCATCTTGTAAATAACCTGCACCATCAAAACGAAAAGTAAAATCGTCTATGACGTTGAATGGTTCATTCCACTTAGCATCTTTTGGAGGTGAAAGTGGCGTGGTAAAGGAGGGCTTCTTTGCTTCGACAAACATGCTAAAAGCCAACTGTTCTCCATTGGGTGACCAAGCTACCCCTGAGACCCCTTTTTCTAACTGGGCAAGTGAAAAGCTCATGCCTGAGTCAATAAAGACCCGTCTTAATTCGGGTTTGCCCGTATGGTAACTTGTAAATATTAAGCTTTTGCCATCAGGAGACCAGCGTGCAGAAGACGCCTGTTTGTCTGCTATTAATGGCCGGTTTGTGGCTGATTTTATATCTAAAATCCACAACTTTCCGACATCTTGGTCAGTCATTTTATCCATGCTTTGGCGCAAGTATACAATCGTTTTACCATCAGGAGACACCTGAGGATCTTTTGCATATTCCATATCGAATACACGTTCGGCAGTAAATCGTTTTGAAGGTTTTTTATTGTCTTGTGTGGCTAATGCAGGTGCAGTAGTAACGAGGCCAATAGATATCATTAACCACACTATTGCCTGAAACAAACGTATATTTGTAAACCTTTGTGGCAACTCAGGGGCAGGTGATCCACATTGCTCATTGAGGGGTGTGGTGCGCATGGCATTCTCCTTGTGAAATTATACTTGTGAAATTATATTTTTAGTTTAGCGAACTCGAAAGCACATGATTTCTTATTCAGTTGGGTATCTCATTTTTAAACCAGTATAAATTTTATCACTATAGTCACTCAGACTAATATCAAGACTATTTAGGACCTCTACTAAGTGTTCGTTATCTTCACGACCATTCCAGATTTTTTTATATGTGCCTTTTTTATAGCCGTGGTCTTGACGAAAAAAGTTCAACACATTTTTGCCTACGTACTGGCGATATAATTCATCCGAGTCCATTTCAGCTTGTTCGACTATTGTCAGAAACAAAGGCACATCGAAACGTTTGGCGGCACATAGACCAGCCATTAATTCTAAATTATCAAGAATGTCTTGTTTTGTGAACAAATAGTTGTTGCCATCAAATGTGACTTGGTCGCGGTTTGAAGCAAGTTGTTCGGCGATGGTGTTGGCTGATTTTTGAATGTCACCCTTAAAGCCAATGATGATGTCAGACAAGGCAAAGTGCCAGATATCAACTAATTCCATTTGTAACTGAGGTAAATCTTTTTGCTGGGCTTTCCACCATTTCCAACCATGGTGCTCTATGCCTTCTACTGACTCAATCATGGCGGCGCGTAAATAAGCGTAACCCGCGTTGAGCCAATCAGGATTTACTTTTTTATTCATGCCGTCTTGTAAAGATAACATAGTGGCGAGTTGGGTTGAGCTGAGCATAGTGATAGTTGTCCTTTATTTTTGTTTGTATTTGTTCATTTTTGTTTGTTGTTTATAGATCGATAACATTTTTAAATACTTGAATAACGCTTATGCGTTGTTGTTCGGTTTGTTCTTTGATTGCTTTGCCTTGGTAACCTTTGGCGACTATGGCTTTGATATCGACTTTTGCTGCGGCCTCGTAAGCTTGCCAAATATACTCAGCGTTTTTGTATTCGCTATCTTCAAAGGTAGTTCTGCCTCTAGCATCGGCTTTACAGGTAAGCAAAAAATCGGCAAATCTTTGTGGTTTGCGCCATACATCGCAGCGATTTAGCATTCCTAGCACCGTGCTGGCTTTTAGTTCGAAGGCATGATGTACATAAGTGTGATATTCACTGACCATTAAACCAAGCTCGCGGCAATCGTTCGGTGCCTTTAAGCGGTCGCAAAGTGTGTTTATTGCATCTAGTCCTAGTTTTTCATGGCCTTGATGTGATGGCCAGTTTTCTGATGGAGTAAGCCCCTTGCCTAAGTCATGCACTAGCGCAGCAAAACGCACATTGAGCTTATCTGACAGTTTGACTGCTTGTTGTAGCACCATCATAGTGTGAATGCCGGTATCAATTTCAGGGTGCCATTTTGGCGGGTTAGGTATACCCCAAAGAATGTCTAGCTCAGGGAACCACATTGCCAAAGCACCGCAGGCTCTCAGGTTTTCAAAATACACTTCAGGATGGGTTTCCATCAGACTACGAGCGGTTTCTTGCCATACACGTTCTGCGCTGAGAGTCGTGAGTTCATCATTTGCGACTATTGTTTGCATAAGAGCCAGTGTTTCTGGTGCTATACGAAATCCAAGAATGTAATAACGGGCAGCAAATCGGGCCACACGTAAAACACGCAGCGGATCTTCAACAAAAGCTGAAGACACATGGCGTAAAAGTTTGTCTTTAAGATCTTGCTGGCCATTGTAAGGGTCAATAATAGCGCCGTGATCATCCATTGCCATAGCGTTGATAGTCAGGTCGCGGCGTAATAAATCTTCTTCAAGGCTAACGTCGCTAGAGGCATCACAACTAAATCCGGTATACCCTTTGGCTATTTTGCGTTCGATGCGAGCCAGGGCGTATTCTTCTTTAGTATTGGGGTGCAAGAATACCGGAAAGTCAGCACCAACTGCTTGATAACCTTGAGCCAACATTTGCTTTGGAGTACTGCCAACCACAACCCAATCTTGGTCTTTTATTGGGCGCCCAAGCAATTTGTCGCGCACTGCGCCACCGACTAAATAAATTTGCATAAAATCTCAAAGTAATTCATTAATGGTATTATGCCTCAGACCTAAGCTTTGCAGAAGGTGAATGGTGTAATTAGCCTTACAGTCAGGTTAAATATGCACAGTGTCTTTGACAATAAGTGTCTAAATGGGTAGTTTAGCAAGGCTAATTTAACCCTGAATATCACCCATAGACGTGTAAGCCTAAATTATGTATCTCAGCTATTTTGGATTATCTGATAATCCGTTTTCCATTGCGCCCAATCCCGACTATTTATATATGAGCCCTCGTCATAAAGAGGCTTTGGCCCACTTGATTTTTGGTTTACGTGAAAGTGGCGGATTTGTGATGTTAACCGGTGAGGTGGGCACAGGTAAAACTACCGTGTCGCGTAAGTTGATGCAGCAATTACCTGAAAACACGCAAGTTGCGATGATTTTAAATCCTACGCTATCTGCACTCGAGCTGCTGGGCACCATTTGTAATGAGTTAGGCGTTGAATATAAACGCAAACACGCCAGCCTAAAGTACTTTACTGACCAAATTCTCGACAAATTAGCCAATAATCATGAGTATGGAGTGAACACCGTACTGATTGTTGATGAAGCGCAGCATTTATTGCCTGAAGTATTAGAACAACTTAGGTTACTGACAAATCTAGAAACGAATCGTGAGAAGTTACTCAAGGTGGTGTTAATTGGTCAACCTGAGTTGCAGCAATTATTAAAACGTAATGAGTTACGTCAATTAGCCCAACGCATTACCGCCCGTTATCACCTTTTACCTTTAACCTCTTCTGAAGTCGCTGCCTATATTGGACATAGGTTAGGTGTGGCAAATGGTGATATCAGTGTGTTTTCTAAAGCCACTATTCGAGCGGCATTTGATATTACTGGTGGTATCCCAAGAGTTATTAACTTGTTATGTGATAGAGCATTAACCCTAACTTTTACTAAGCAGATGCCCGTTGTAACGCAACATGTTTTTATTGCTGCAGCACAGCAAATATTAGGTGAAGATGTAGTGCAACAGCGCCAGGGAAAACGTTGGACTTATACCTTGTTAAGTATATTTTTGGCCGCTGCCGCCCTTGGCTTCTTATTAGGTCGATTTAATGCTTAAACAGATAAATATTCAAGATTTACAGCCAGGTATGGTGATTGTGCGGATCATAGAACAAAATGGGCCAGTCAACATTAAGAAGTCAGGCCTAGTGACTAGCCAAGATATGGTGCAAGGCTTGATTGAAATGGGTATTCAACAATTGGAAGTTGATCCTGATCAAACCGTCGAGGTGGAAGCACCAAAGATTAAAAAGTCTGCGACTCGCAGAATGCTCGAAAGTAACCAAGTGACCAGCACTCGAATCGATGACGGTTTGTCTGAGCAATTTCACCGTAGTTTGTTTTTACCTTCTGCACAGAGCATTCCATCTGCTTGGCAGTTCTATGCTAAACGTTATTCATTAGCGGCATTTATTGCTTTAGGTGGTTTGTGTTTAGGCTGGACTTTAGCAAATTATCAGGAAATACTGACCTTGTTAAGTCCACAGATTACTAAGCCAGTAGCGATTGTTTCTATACCTATTGCATTGGCTGTTTCCCCTGCGATTGAGACCAAGCAACGGGATGATAAAATTAAAACATCCGTTAAGGCGGATAACCCTCAAGATACAAATACTGAGGAAATTGTGAATGCACCTATGCAACAAGTCGTTGTAACAGATGATATTGTGTCAGGTTCTGAATCAAGTGATGTGGCCCAAACTATGACCAAGTCACCTGAGCCAGCTCCACAAATTTCTGCAGATGTTTTAGCGCGGTTCAGAAAAGCGATGAATGAAGTTGAAGATTTACCAGTTACCGCTGCGCCTGTCGAAACTATGTCCAGTGGCGAAGACGTACCAAGAATTGATCAACTACCTGCATGGGTGATGAATAGATTACCTAGAATGGCTTTTTCGGCACATATGTATGCATCTATTGATTCTGAAAGGTGGATTAGAGTAAACGGCACGAGAATGGTTAAAGGTGATAAAATTGACGGGATAATTGAAATTATTCGCATTGAACCACAACACGTTATCTTAAATTATTCTGGACAAACTTTCTCTATGGCTGCTCTGACTGATTGGTAGATAGTAGATAGTAGATTGGTTTAATCATGAAACGTTAAAACCGAAATTATCAAGCGATACACCACTCAAA
>JBNMPD010000152.1:0-7914 GCA_051276225.1 Flavobacteriales bacterium | reverse complement strand
ACCATGTTATGTTTCGAAGCGTTTTGTAAGCAAACTGATAACTTAGGGTTCAGTTTACATTTTATCTCCATCGAAAAGTTTCCTATTAATCATGTTGATTTAAGCAAAATACTTTTGCTTTACCCGGCATTAGAAAAGTATTCACAACCTTTACTTGAGCAATATCCAATACCTGTAGCTGGATGCCATCGCCTGACTTTTCTTGGTGGTAAGGTGATTTTGGATTTATGGTTGGGTGATGTGCATGATGTTTTAGCCAAAATTGAAAACAAACCTCTTGGATTAGTCGATACTTGGTTTCTTGATGGATTTTCGCCCAGTAAAAATCCTGAGATGTGGAACCAAAATTTATTTGAAAACATGGCGTTACTTGCTAAAGATCAATGTCATTTTGCTACTTTTACTGCAGCAGGCCATGTTAAACGGGGACTTAGAGAAGCAGGGTTTGAAGTACAAAAGCAACCCGCTCATGGTCTCAAAAAAGATATGTTAGTGGGTACAATTGAAAAGACAACAGATACCCTAAGTCGATTACCCTACTATACGCGGACACCCTCGACGATTAACAATAAAAAACCAAAGATTGCCATTATTGGAGGGGGATTAGCTGGGGCCAATTGTGCTTATTCACTGAGTAAAAGAGGATTAAAATCAACGATTTATTGTCAGGATAATGGATTAGCAAAAGGGGCTTCAGGTAATGCTCAAGGTGGCTTTTATCCGCAACTCAATGCGGAAGCAGGGCACGCTAGTCAAATCCATGCATTGTCATTTAATTACGCAAGCAAATTTTATCGTCAGTTACTCAGTCAAGGCATTTATTACAGTCATCAATGGTGTGGCACAATTCAATTGGCTTTTAATGACAAGGTGGCCGGTCGTTATCGTAAATTAATTGCGAATCAAACATGGCCAGACTCACTGATACATTGGATTGACGCCCAACAAGCAACCACATTAGCCAATGTAGATTTACCTTACCCGGGATTATATATTCCACAAGGAGGATGGATTAATCTACCTGAGTTAGTGGCAGGGCTTATCCAAGCAGCGGGCTCAAGCGTCGCTATTAATAAACAATTAACCTCACTAGTACGAATAAAGGACACATGGCAACTTAATTGGCAAGATGGAAGCCAATCTGAAGCTGATATTGTGGTCATGGCTACGGGCAGTGATAGCGTAGATTGTGAACAGATGTCACAATTACCATTTCGCTTAGTCAGGGGGCAGGTTGAAGCTATTAACAGTCAAAATGAGCTGGCTAATCTGTCCACAGTTTTATGTCATAAAGGGTATTTAACCCCCGCGTGGCAAGGTACTCACGCCATGGGGTCAACGTATGTTAAAGATGATAGACAATGCGACTATCGATTAACAGAGCAGCAAACTAATCTGACCATGCATAAACAAGCACTAACAAAATGTGCCTGGATAGATGATATTCAGCCCACAGTCCATGGCCGAGCTGCCATAAGATGCAGCACCCCAGATCACCTTCCTATGGTGGGCGCTGTGCCAAACACTAGTAAACAATTAACACAATATCACGACTTGTATAAAGCTTTGCCAGCCAAGTATTACCCGCAACCTATTAATCACGATAACTTATTTATGCTTTGTGGTTTAGGTTCAAGGGGGTTAACCAATGCCCCTCTTTGCGCAGAAATATTAGTCAGTCAGATATTAAACGAACCTTTGCCGTTATCGAGTCATCTACTGGATACGTTAAACCCTAATAGATTTTTAATCAGAGGGCTAATCCGCAGACAGGGGTAGTATTGCGACAAGATATTTTATTTTTCAATATGAAATGTGTACTTTACAGCAACACATTAACCTAAAGAAACACGCATCCTATCGCGTTATAGCGCTAATAAACTTGTGAGTGTGAGTGTGAGTGTGATTTTATTAAACACACCTTTCTGCTTGGAGCAAACTAACAACAGGAGGATGGAACTAAAAAGCGGCAGACTCTAGGCAATTAGCAAGATGTTCAATTAACACAAATATTATCAGCATATAGGCGCTTAAAAACGCCCCAATTATCCTCAGCATCAGCTTTAATTGCTACGCAAACTGATACCGACGGGCGAAAACTTGAGTATTTTTTTCACCTTAGTTATACAATTTTTTTTGTGTTGTAACGACCTACTCTGCTTGTAAAGTCTGCCATAAAAGTAGTACTTGCTCCTGATCTTCCACAGCTAATTCTTTATTTTCAAAAGCCGCGGTCAGACTGGTATGCATCAGCTCCGCTAATTGTTCAACTTGTGTCATCTTTTTGACTTGGCTTTGCCCAGCAACAACGGCAAAATGTCCCTGTAAATAACTCGCGATAAATAACTGTTGATCGTTTCCATGCTCTACTACTTGGTCTAAATAACGCTCAGTTTTCTGAATAAATAATCCGAGTTCATGTGGTTGCTGATTGGCTTCTTGTTGCTGATTGGAAAACGTCAAACTATTTCCTTGGCATGTAAATCTGCTATGGGGTATAAAACTTGGTCATGATAACCAGTGATAATGCTGATCAGTCCTGACAGCTGTTGATCTGTTGGCATATCACCAGAATCGACAATCAAAGGGCGACCTGATAAATTTTGAAGTTTACTTTTAGTGGCGACTAACAGGATATTGTCTTTACCTAGTTGTTTTAGAAAATCAGCACTCAACTGTTGATTTCCACGACCTACAATATGACCTTGTCCGCCAATTAAGGTCAACACCAATTTGCAGCTTTGTTTGGTGGTGAGTGTTAACAATTCAACAGCAGTCACATCACTTGCTAGCAGTTGTTTATTTTTAATCACATCAACACCTAACAAGGTATTTTTGATACCGAGCTCTTGCATAATAAATTCAACGGTAGAGCCTGAACCCATTACAAATACATGTTCAGGGTTGTCCTCAATAATTTCAATAACATGCGCTGCGATATCCGCCAAGACTAGTTCGTCAGACTCTTTACCGCCCATTTTAACCGCTTGAATATACCGGAGTTCAGTGGGTACCTGCATTTCACCAAATTGACGGGCATTAACTCTACCCTTTCTAAACAGTGCCTCATCAATATCCATGACTTCAGCGTCACTGACACTGACAATTTCACCGTTTATCACTTGTTTTAAAACTCTACCCGCTGCTTCTGGCGTAATCGCATAAACAGCAGAATGAATTTTACAGCCCGCAGGGATACCTAAAACAGGCACTGAATTACCAATCACATGACAGACATTTCGCGCGGTACCATCGCCGCCAGCAAACAAAATCAGATCAACATGTTCTGCTAACAAAGCGTGTGCTGTAGCTTCAGAATCTTGGCTTTCTGTTTGTATATTTGCAGGCTGATAAACAACACTATAATTGAAGCCCATTTTTTTGGCCAAAGCCTCACCCATCTCACCAGATGCAACATACAATTGTACCTGGTCTTTTATAGATACAATATGCTCAAGGGCCAAACGCGTTTTATCTAGCGCTTTTTTTTCTGCTCCCATGGCTAAGGCTTTTTCACGGATTTCAACACCATCACTACCTTTTAGTGCTAAGGCTCCACCAATTCCAGCATAAGGATTGATCAGTAAACCCAACTTAAATACTCTGCAAGACTTATGTGGGTCAAGCATCAAACATCTCCTTGCGTAGCTCTACCGTTTGGTAAAACCCATGTAATACATCTATAAACTGAGAGGCTCGAGAGGGAAAACCGCTCTCAAGATAAAATAATACCTGTTTTTTTACAGCAAGGTGAAAATCCTGAATATTAACTGGCGCACCATTTAAATTATCGGTGCTGACTGAAAATGGTTTACCTGACGCACAACAAAAAGCCCATTCAATAGCTTGCGGTTTCACTTCTACCTTTTCAAATTCAGTCTGCTGTTCAACATCTCTACCATCGGGGTTATACCAATAACCGTAATCTTCTAAAAGACGTCTTTTTTTGCCAGCAATACACCAGTGAGCAATTTCATGTAATGCACTGGCAAAGTAGCCATGAGCAAATACAATCTGATGGTTTTGTGCTGTATTTTTGGCAGGAATATAGATAGGTTCATGATCTCCCTTAACCAATACGGTATTTTTAGTGTGGGTAAAAGCAGCATCAAACAAAATAATCAGGTCTTGATAGCGATGCAATATTTGCCCAGTTGAAGACAACGAGGCATGTGTCTGTTTAAAGGTTAAAATATTGTCTGTAATAACGTTTATATTCATATGGGCGGCATTTTATACATAAAATCGCTTAAGGTGCAGCCTTAGTCCGAGATTAACTGAATATTAACCTAGGATTAGTCCAACATTTAGCCTTTACGTTTAGCTTCACCTATTGTTTTCACACCAGGATTACGCCAAGCTATGATAATAATTTTAAATCTGACTGGGTGTAAATTTTTTGCTGCGAATGTTTCTATTTAGCATAATATTGTTTTGCGCAAACGTCTTCGCGCAAGCCAGCCCCGCACAAGTCAATTATACAGCAACCCCCATCAAGGTAGACGGACTTGCAGAACAAACATGGGATAATGCAGCATGGCAATCCATGACTTACCTGATGGCCGGTTCAGTACCTAAATCCGAAGATTTCACTGGACGCTACAAGTTGTTATGGGATAACCAGTATCTGTATCTTCAAGCAGAGGTTATTGATGACATATTATTTGATAAAACTGCAGATCCTAAAGTAAAATATTGGGATGATGATTGTTTAGAAGTATTCATAGACAGTGATGCATCAGGTGGCAACCACCAATATAACCACAGCGCATTCGCTTATCATATTGCCTTAGATAATCAGGCGGTTGATTTAGGCGAAGATCAAAAAGCTCGTTTATACAATGACCATGTAACGAGTCGCTGGCAGAGAAATTTGAAACAGCATCAAAAGATAACTTGGGAAGTGGCGATTAAACTTTTTCCTGATAATTACAGTGACGACCGACCTTTGCCTCCCATCACTTTGAAGCCTGAACAGAAAATAGGTTTTATGTTGGCCTATTGTGACAATGACGGCAGCCACACTCGAGAGCATTTTATGGGTTCACATAAAATCAAACCGATAAATGGTGATACCAACCGTGGTTGGATTGACGCCGACGTGTTTGGCAATATCAGTTTAAAAAAATGAGTCCTCTATAATGAATGACAGTACCAAACAAATTATTCGCCATTTACACGGTATACGTACCATGCAAGAAATTGCAGAAAAAGCAAAGTTAATGGCTACGATTAGATCGGTACAGGCTTGGCAATGCAAACGTTTATTAGCCAGTCATCAGCATATGTATCAACAAAAACGCTTTAAGCCCGCTGTAGAATTTTTTATTGACGAACTCTATGGACCTAATGACTTTAGTCAACGCGATCAAGACATAGCCCGTGTGGTACCAAAAATGTCAACATTTCTGCCCCAAAAAGCCTTACAGTCGCTGGCCTCAGCTTTGTATTTAAATACCTTGTCCTTTGAGTTAGATTTTGGGTTAGCTAAACAACTAGTTAATATCGAGATTAACCGTGATACCTATGCAAAGGCTTATGTCAGTTGCGATAACCTTGCAAACAGACAACAACAAATCGACTATATCCGCACTTTGGGTAACGACTTAGCTGATGTAGTAAAAATGAGAGGTATTTCGAGCTTGTTATTTATCTCCCGAAAACCAGCAAAAATGGCGGGAGTTTTAGCCCTGCATGAATTTCTTGAAAAAGGCTTTAAATCCTTTAAAAACCTTGGCAATGTGGATGACTTTATTACCCCCGTAGTGAATAAAGAACATGAAATTATGCAACAGCTAGCTAAACCTGACTCTCCTAATCCATTACCAGATGTATAACAAATACATGACTTGGCAGCTCCCTAATCCTTTTTTAAACTCATGGCGAGTCACACCTGAGCAAATTGATCATTATCAACATGCCAACAATGTGACCTACGTCAGTCAGTTAGAAGTGACTTCATGGGCACATTCTAATCAACTAGGCTTAACTATTGAACAATACCAAGCTTTAGACAGAGGCATGGCCATTAGCCGGCATGAGATCAATTATTTAGCCGCTGCACATGTCAATGATCTGATTGATTGTGCTACTTGGATTGTACAATGTGACAATAAATTAAAATTAACTCGGCAATTTCAGTTTATTCGCCGAGGCGATCAAAAAACATTATTGACGGCACGCACTGAGTTTGTGTGTATTGCTTTATCAACAGGTAAACCTAAACGTATGCCAAAAGTGTTTATTGATGTTTATGGGCCTGCCGTTGTTTCTGAACCTGCTGCTGTTTCTGAACCTAATGTACAATCCACGCAGTCCTCGCAATCAATAACCTCGATGCCTCGCGCCTTACAATCTCAAAATCAGCGATTAAAAGAAAAATGAACAAGTGGATAAGCCTATTACTGTTATTGCTTTGTGCCTCTGTGGTGTTAAATCTGTATTTGTTATCCACCATACCCAATCAAAACTTATTCTCCCAGTTACAAGTTGTAGATAACAAGGTTAAACAAAACACACCCAAAACAAGATTGAATTGGACCTTTACCGACCATCCAGCCAATCAAACATCAACAGCACTATACTCAGGGTTTTCAAGTGATGATGCACCATTAAATCAACAAGTAACTAATCGAGCTGAGTTACTGGCTCAAGCAAATTTATGGTTCGAAGAGAAAAACTTAATCACACTGGGAACATTTTTACAGCGTTATTTGAAGCAATATCCACAGGACATGGACTTTTTGTTGATAGAAGCAAAATTAAAAGTGGAAACCACGTTGTTAAGCGATGCCATCGCTCACTATTACGACTTGTTAAGAAAACCAATGACAGCCGCACAGCAAAGTGCGATTGAATTACAAATCGAACAGCTAAGCAAAAGCACCATAGAGCAGCTAAGACGTAATTACTCGTGGGATATTTTGGCGATGTTTGTCGAGCCGTTGTTACAACTTGAGCCAAACAACAGGCTATATATTTTATCGCTTGCAATGGCTTATGCTGAACTTTTTCAAGAAGGCTTGATGGAAAACGTGTTGGCTTCACTAAAATTCGACGACCCAGATGCACAAGCCATTAGAAAAATTATAGCGGCGCAACAAGCCATACCAAATGAAGAAAAAATTGATAACCTAGATACAGGCGCAACAACAGCAAACTTAGGGCGACCTGTCCCACTCAAACAATTTGGTGATCAATATGTGGTTGAGGCTAAATTAAGCAGTAATCCAGTGGCGCTTTTAATTGATACTGGCGCGTCTGTAACCGCTGTCTCAAAACAATATTTTGATAATTTAAGTAACCGATACAAAACCGAATATTTAGGGCGTTTTAGCATTGGCACTGCAGCTGGCAGTATTATGGCGAGCATGTATCAATTTCAAGAATTAACCATCAACCATGTTACAGTCCAAAACTTACCCGTAGTGATATTACCGATGCAAAGCATCGCAAACGCCGACGGTCTATTAGGCATGAATTTTCTACGAGAGTTTGATTTCAAAATAGACCAACGCCAGTCGGTGATGTTTATTAAATAATATCGCTTAAATTGCAGCTTAAATTACAGAAAAGCACATTCGCACCAGTATTTTATTTCAACTTCTACAAACTAGCTCTTACAGACCGAAGTAAACAATAAGCTTATTAGCTAAACAATTCTAAAGTTAAGTTATGAGTATTTTGTGAAAGTTCAATACTCAAATAAAGCTATCAATCATTTAACTGTATTCTGAATTTGAAAAGTATTTTTGTTGTGCCGCTTTAGCAGGGCTGATGAAGGATCCTTTTAAACACTCCACTCGCCATCAACGCATTCGAGGCATGGGCAAAGCCAAAACCTTGCTGCGCTGTGCTTAAACACTTCAATAATTTTGCCAACTAATAATAAAAAAGATACAACTGTGCTCAAAA
>JBNMPD010000151.1:0-7920 GCA_051276225.1 Flavobacteriales bacterium | reverse complement strand
ATAATGCCAACTACTTCAGCCATGTGAAGCAGTATTTTGGGGATGAAAGTTGGCATTCATTTTAAGTTGACTCTTCGTGCGGCCCCTAGAAAATTGGCGTTATAATCCTAATATCCTCTGAGTGCATAACTAGCTTGCTTAAGTGCGGAGCCTAGATAATTTTAGACAAACGTATGTTGATGCTCAGATTGAATCTGGATAACTCACTTCAAAATGATGACTGATTAACATTAAGTCATCTTGCCATACTTGTACTTGCCATTTACCTTGCCAGTAACTTGGCACACGTTTACTCGAATAGGTACGCCAGCTATCGCCACCTATATTCAAGGTTACCGTCGCTTTTTCTTCTCCCTTGTACAACCAACGATGAATAATTTGTTTATTCTTTAATCCAATAATATGCGTAAAAAAATAAACACGTTTCATATTGGTGTTTTGACCTTGCACTAGACCTTCAAGGTTATCGGTGGGCTCTCTGTTTTCTATATTACTGGTCAGTTGACTACGCTCAACTTGTGCAGCTAAAAATGGGCTGAAGACGCCTAACGATAGAATGGTCAGTAGTTGTATAAATTTTTTCATCATATTTTCCTAAGATGGGGCATTCTGAACAATTACTTTGCACTTTTTTACGAACAAAAAAAAGCCCGAATTAATGGGCTTATGGTTTTATAAAATAAATTAGTGACTTAGGAATTTTTTCACATCCGTTATTTCAGGATAATTTTTATCTGCAGAAACGATATCTGCTTGCAGGGTTTCAAACCATTCCTGCTGCACATTTTTGTTATAGTTCAAATACAACTTCCCATCTTCGATATGCCATACATCAGGGTCTATGCCAGCTGTTTTCCCAGTTGCCATGGCCCATGCGCAATAACCACCGTATTGTGCTGCATACATATCAGGGTTTTGTTTAAACAACGCTAAATTCTGTTGACTGGCAAAACGCCAGTGGGCATCACGCCATAAAAATTGAAATTTTTTGTCACCTTTAACTGGCTTACCTTGGGTAAAGTAGGCAACAGTGTCGTAGCCATCAATTGCGGTATCGTTAAATATTGTTGTGCTCACTGCATCATCAAGGGCAAAAGCAGGTAAAGTAAAAAGTGTAAAAACAACAACACTTAGGTATTTCATCAATTTATTCATTTAATTCTCCGTTTAATAATAATCCTGATGAATTAAACCGGATAAGGTTGATCATTCTTTCATCGTACAAAAAATATTAATCCGCTTTTATTGGTACGCCTTTATAAAAGAGCCCACTCTCAATAATAGTTTTATGGAAGCGCGGTTGAAAAAATAAAAGCTTGTGGTGGTGTTTTAAGCATCTGCTTAACAAGTGTTTGTGCACTGATCCTGGCAACGTGGTTAATAAGTTCTCTTTGGGTGTTGTCACCTAATTCAAATGTCACCGCATGTACCTTATATTCATCAGCAATAAACTGTTTAAACACACCACGGCCAGGACTCGAGCCAGGCTTAGGCCTAACAACAAAAGA
Organism: Flavobacteriales bacterium; assembly: GCA_051276225.1. Classification (GTDB taxonomy): domain Bacteria; phylum Pseudomonadota; class Gammaproteobacteria; order Enterobacterales; family Alteromonadaceae; genus Paraglaciecola. Next base: position 6,412 of record JBNMPD010000151.1, on the reverse strand, counting down.
CGAAACCGTTTGAGCTTTTATTTTACTCAACCACTCATTAGAGAATTGACTGGGAGCAACAGCATAATCTGTTGGCATAGTATAAAAGATATCCTGATGAGTAGAATGAAAATCCAAAGCAAAGACTATTCGTTGTGGTTTTTTTAACAGGCTATCTAATTTAGCTTTCACTAAAGCAGTTTCAACTTGTACGAACTTACCCCAGTCGCGATTTAGGTCAACGCCTTGACTGTTATGCCGCCAGTTTCCCGCAGCTACACCGTCTGGATTCAAGTTGGGTATTATCAGCACATTAAAACGATCTAAAAACACTTGTTGGGACTGATGGTTTTGTGCCAATTCATCCACAAAACTGAATAGCGCCAGCGCCCCTGTTATTTCTGGTGGATGTTGCCGACCTAAAATCAATAACCATTCAGTATTATCAGATTGTTGCGCAATTAAGCCATCAATAGGTAGTCCTAACGTAGAGTTCCCAATATTTATTTTTGTAAAATCACTGGTATCGGATATTTCAGCCATCCAGTTTAGATATTGGGTATTATTGATAATTTCTTGTGCGGCGATAAACAGCTTTTTGGTGAGGGTGATGTCAAAAGTTAATTGATTATCCTTGATCAAAAAAGGTATAACCTGCCAGTTTTTACTGTCCGTGCTCATCTTAGGTAGGTATCTAGGTTTAGTTTGCTTTGCTTGTATTGTAATTTTTATTTGCTGTGTTTTGATACCTTGCTTCGGTTCCACTTTAAACGCATACCAAGGACTTGAGTTAATAGGTCGATTTTCAGCATCGGTCGTTAATAAGTAGTGATGATCAGACAATTGAGCACAACTATTGAGCTTGCCAGTTTCAAAATCAGTCGTAAAGCTGACAGTTTTAAACTCGCAGCTGTTTGCATAAAGGCCAGCACTGAAAAAACAAAACAATATGCTCAGTAATAAGGTCAGTAGTGTGCTTCTAACGCTAATCAGTGGCATTATTTTTCCTTTTGAAAAATTGTTGAGTGACTTGCCAACTGAGTTTTTGTAAGGCTAAAGCCGTCTCTTTATGCAATTTTCCAGTGAAGACGATGCCCTCAGGTGAGCGCTGATGTAAAGTTGCATAGAACACACATGCGGCTAAGTAGGTGCCTGCCTCGCTAGGGTGTTTCCAGTCTTTACGATAGGTAAGTTTATTTTCACTGTCAACACCCATCACATCAGGTACAAATAATTCGATATTGCTGAGCACTGCTTCTGCTCTGGCAAAAGCCAAACCCACAGGTACCACTAACACATCTAACTTATTTGCTAATTTGGTATAAACATTAGCAAGGTCTATACCCATAGTAGGTTGTCCCTTGTATCCCCAAGTCATAAATAATATCGGTTGTATGCCCTTAGCTTTTATTTGTTGAACCACATCAGCTGTGGCTAAAACAAATTGCTTATTTTTTTTGACGCTGATGGGTTCATTGCTATGCCCCTGTAAAACAATCGCATGCCAACTTTGAGCAGGGTCTTTTAATAAAGATCCTAAGTTGGCACTGTGCTCATTTATATGACCACCAGACAACGTGGATAAACGTAGGCGGTTTTGTTGTCTTTTCCATTCTCCTGTGGAACGGATCAAACTACCAAGATGATTGTGAATGCCATTGTTGTAAAAACTAAAACTGTTACCTACAAATAATACCCGTGTTGGATTAGATGTGGGTTGGACTTTGGGAACAACTATGGCCTTTAAAAAAGCATCACTATTATTTGGGTCAGTTTTTGCGTAGATATTTTGACAGGCTAAAACCCATAAAAGCACAAAACTAGCCAGCTTCAAAGTTAACTGAGTAGACATAAATCGACTCATAAAAACACCAAAGGTGCTAACCAAATCGAGACAATTGAAAGTAATATCATACCAATCACATTCAGTACTGCGCCTGCTTTTACCATCTGCGGGATATTGATAAGTCCAGATGCAAATACAATCGCATTGGGCGGCGTGGCAACTGGCAACATAAAGGCACAACTCGCGGCCAATGTAATAGGAATACACAGTAATAATGGCGATACACCTAATTCAAGAGCAACGGCAGCCACTACGGGTAAGAAGGTAGCGGCAGTAGCAACATTACTAGTTAGTTCAGTTAAAAAAATCACTAAACCGGTGGCTGCAATCACTAAGGTAAATACACCAAATGCACCAAGAGGCGTGAGGCTACTGCCTAACCATGTTGCCAGACCCGAAGATGACACAGCGGCAGCTAAACTTAATCCTCCACCAAACAAAATTAGTACTCCCCAAGGCAGTCGATTAACATCATGCCAAATCATAATTTGAGGTTGTTTTTTATCGCCACTAGGCAATAAGAATAGCAACAAGGCCGCTGTCATCACTATGCCAGTATCGCTTAAAAAATCGATATTAAGCCAAGTTGATATGGGCCTTCTAATAATCCAAAATAATACAACTAATCCAAAAATTACTGCTACGCGTTTTTCAGCAGAGGTCATATTTCCAAGATCATCTTTCAATTCTGCTAAATGTTTGTTTACTGCAGGATTGGCCGGTATATCTATCTTAAACGTCCAGCGTGTTAGCGATAACCAAGCCAGTGGTAACATCACTATCATCACAGGTACACCTACTAACATCCAACTGGCAAAAGTGATTTTGATATCATAATTATCATTCAAAAACGCGGCTAAGAGGGCGTTCGGTGGTGTGCCTACCAAGGTGGCTAACCCCCCTATTGTTGCGGCATAAGCCAGCCCAAGTAACATGGCGACTTGAAATGATTTGGTTTGTTCTTGGCTTAAATGTGTATTGTTGTCTGCAATGACTCTGGCAACAGATAATGCAATGGGCATTAACATCATGGTGGTGGAGGTATTCGTCATCCACATAGACAATAAAGCGGCCACCAACATAAAACCACCTATCAAATGACTGCCGTCGGTGCCTGTATAGGATAAAATGCCCAGCGCTATACGCTTGTGTAAATCCCACCTTTCTACTGCTAGAGCTAAAATAAACGCGCCAAGGAACAGGTAAATAATTGGATTAGCATAAGATGCCGTTGCCTCAGCCAGAGTGCTGATACCCAAAAAAGGAAAGGTGACTATAGGTAAAAATGCGGTAACTGGAACAGGTACCGCTTCGGTTGCCCACCAAATAGCCATCCATAATCCCACAGCCGCGACTCGCCATGCCGACGGATCCATTGTGGTTTGGGTTCCTCCAAATAACATCATCAATACAAAAATACCTGGTCCCATTACCAAACCTATATCTTGGAATCGGGCACGATGTTGATCGGTAATATCCGGTAAGTTATTACTCATTTTACTCTCTTGTTTTTAACTTAATTGAAGCGGGCCAAATCATCGAAAATCTGGCCCTTATGCAGGTAGACGTTAGAACTTAGTTTTGAAATCCATATAATAACTACGGCCATAATCTCGATGTGCATCGGAGAAAAATCCGAAATAGCGATCAGCAAGTGGCGCTCGTTCGTCGGTCAGGTTACGAACACCTAAACGCAAACGAGTACTGGTGTCATTCACATCGAAGCTATAATCAACAGTGGCGTTAAATGTAGTCATTGCAGGTATGACGTAACGAGTACCATCATCAAGGGTTAGTGAGCTTTGATAAAAACTGCCTATTTTGTTACCACTCAAAGAAGCAGCAAGGTCACCCTTTCTCCATGACACCCGCATAGAATGGCGCTGTTCTTGATTACCGTCTTGTCCAATTAAGTCAGCAAAACCACCAATAGGAATACTTGCCGGCAACAAACCAGACTCTTGTGCAGCAACCAATAACGCGGCTTCACCACCGGCCACTTGTTCAAACTCTTCAATGAATGAACCGTTATAACTAAACTTAAATTTACCAATTTGAGTTTTTATATCGTAATAAATACCGATGTCATAACCTGCAAGATTACGGTCATCTAAATTAGCGTATTGATCATCTATGAATTGGATATCGCCTCCGGCACAAATGCCAGCCGCTTCGTATATTGCGATTTGATCATCATCTGCGGCTTGACGACTGACCGCAGGGTTAAACTGCGCTGTATCACAATTGTTTAGACCATTTTCAATCCGAGCTAATAAATCCAAAACGGTATGATTTTCTTCTCCAAACAAACCAATAGTATTTTCTTTTTCTATTGACCAATAATCGAAGGTCACAGTGAAATCATCTGTGGGGGTCAGTACTATACCCACAGAGGTATTAGTGGACTCTTCAGGTTTTAAAAGACCGCTACCCTGAGCAATACGTTGTATGGAATTCCTACAGTCAAGCGTATCCTGATCTGGGTCACCGCCGTTTTCTGCTGCATAGATACAGGCATAATCGTTTCTAGTATTGTTACGTGCCACAATACTTTCATTGATCGTTACTAGGTTAGGGGCTCTAAACGCTTCTGACCAAGAGCCACGCAACAACAACATGTCTATTGGACGCCAGCCAAAGGCTACCTTGCCCACAGTGGTATTACCCACGTCAGAAAAATCTTCATAACGTAATGCCACTTGAGCATTTAAGTTTTCAATAATAGGCACTTGAAGTTCAACAAATAATGAAGCTACGTCACGTTCACCTGAATTATCAGGTGTAGGACTTGAATTCACCACATCGGAAACATAGGGATAGACGTCCCCTTCATAATCCGTGAATGTGATGGTGCCATCTAGTCTGTCATCTCTGTCATCGACAAATGACTCTTCACGATATTCAACTCCCACTACAAAACCTACCGGGCCAGCAGGTAAAGTAAATATTTCAGGATGAGCAAACTTTGCATCAAAGGTGGTTAATTCTGTTTCGCTTAAACGCACTACTTCAATTAGTGCACGTTCAATATTAGAATCCACTCCTCCGCTAAAAGGGTTGTATGCTGCGGCTGTTGAGTCAAATAATGCCTCTACCATCAGGTTGTTTGATACCCGGTTGCGGGTAATGTCATCTTTTGTCGCCTTGGAATGGGCAAAGGCCGTTTCCCAATCCCAATCGCCGATTTCGCCTCTAAATCCTTGTAAGAAACGGTACGAATCGCCATCGTTATCGATAATACGCGGTAGCTCAGCATAGCGATAATTATCAATGGTTAATTCAAGACCGCTGCATGGCACATCGGGAATAAGCTCATCTGAAAGTCGGTTAGGTGAGCCACAAGGGCCAAAGGGGTTATAATAATTTTCTGCCCCGACTCGCAGTTTTGATGTAGAAAAAGACGAACTGGCATGACGTCTTAAGTTGGTTTCAGATTTGTAATAAGACATTTCAGTGAAGGCTTCAACGCCGTTGTTAAATTCATGGTTAACGAACATAAAAAAGTTCATACGCGACAGTTCTGAACTTAAATCACGGTCTGCATTAAGGTTTAACCGGTTGGTACCTTGGCCATCTTTACCGCCACAAGTAGTGGCATTTATCACGTATTGGCAACGATCGTCACCAATAGGGAAAGTTTCGAACTCACCACTACTATCAGTAAACATGTCAGTTAAACCCGCACCTGAGGCACTGCTGACTAAATCAAACTGACCAAATAACGAGTTGGCGGAGTTATTACGAAAAGCGGTACTGCCAAACCAAGGAGAGTTTTCAGGCACCCTTGAGCGGAAGTCTGAATTGGCCCAGCGTTCATCGTCTTGAGAATTGACACGGTCACGAGAGAAGTAATTAAAAAAGGTGCTGACATTGGTTTTGCCCTCGTTAAAGTCTTTACCCCATTCAAGGGTCAACGTTTGCTGGTCACGGGGTAAATTTTCGTATTCGGCCCATCTTCCCGATACAGTAAAACCAACAAAGTCAGATTTTATAACGTGATTGACAACACCTGCTACAGCATCTGCTCCATAGATGGCTGATGCACCATCGCGCAACACTTCCACTCGATCTAAGCCGACAACAGGAATAGTATTGACATTCACCGAGGTGACCGGCACAAAACTTCCGCCCACTTCTTCAGTTTGATAGGACGCCGAGTTGACCATTCTTCGACCATTAAGTAATACTAAAGTGTTGCCAGTACCCAAGTTACGTAGGTTGTAAGTGCCTATGTCACCCCTTGCGGCATTAACGCCGCCACTAATATTCTCAGCTTCATTAAAAAAGTTTTGTCCATTTTCAGGAATAAGTTGTAATAAATCATCGATGGAATCGATGCCTAAGGTACCTATTATCTCTGAACCTATGACCGTAACCGCCAAGGCCTCAGCCACTTGCCCCCCTTTTATATGGGAGCCGATCACCTGGATTTTTTCGATATCTTTCTCTTCATCATCGTTGGTTGTTGCTTCTTGGGCAAACGTTGATAATGAAAAAATGGAAGCCATGGTGAGTGAGAGAAGTGTAGGGGTAAATCGATAGTTTTTTTTCTGCGTAAAACAATGTTTCATGTGTGTCCTTAATGAA
>JBNMPD010000150.1:0-7949 GCA_051276225.1 Flavobacteriales bacterium | reverse complement strand
GTTGACTCGGTCACCATAGTATTGAGTGTCATTTCTACTTTTTTATCACCAGCTAACAATTTTTCGAATTGGCTAATTAGTGCCACTTTGTCGGGTGAGAGTTTATCACCGGCTCCAATGTTGGTTAAATCTATTAAAAAACTGTCAAATAAATCAGCCAAATCATTAATAACCTGCATATTTAAGAACTGGTCATTATTATAGATACTCGGATAGCCAGCCTTTTGTTTATCAATCGCAAAAGATACACCTTTAAGATTGGTAATACTGGTTGATTTATCACATGACAGCATACATCCGTTATCAATTCTGGGTTTCTCACAACCCACACTTTGTTGGAAGAAACATTGTCTGCTGGTCATTAACAAGATGGGGTGATAGATACTGTAAAACAATTTAAAGTTTGCAGGTCTTGCAATGTTTTTCATTTGTTGTTGATTAAGCTCGTTGGAGATAAATGCGCCGCTACAATCAAACGCTTCCTTCATAGCCATTAAAGCATAGGAATTAGTGGTATTTAAAAAAGGGCCTGCTATCCATTTAATCCCTAATTGGTTAGCTCTGTATGCGATACCAGTATTGTTAGTCACAATTAATGGCGGCGCCACTTGCTCTAAAATATTAATCGCCACATCATAATCTTTACCTATTAATACCGCAGGGAACCAAGGTATAAGTCGTGGGTTTGCTGTTAAGAAAGCAATATATTTAGTGCAATCACGTTTGTATGCGTCGGGTAACTTAAAATAAATATCGGCAGTGGTAACTTCAGTTAAATGAATATCTGCTTCATCACTGATTAATATCGACAGAGTTGCCAGGGTATTGTTATGCAGCTCTGGGGTGGCATCGCTGTTGACTGCTGTTTTGGCATGTCTTTCTAATGCAGGCAATTTAACGGCAGGTATCAATGCTTTGGAATGATTCAATAAACGAGCTGCTTCATTTTTTATTAACGTCAGCTCACTAAAGGGAACACTAAGTTCGGCTGATAAATCGCACACATCGATTTCTTGCAGTACATATTCAGCATTGCCCAAACTTCTGAAACGTTTCTCAAGGGTGATTTGATCTATAGCGTTGTGTTGACTATTGGTTAATAAACTAGTTGATTGTATTACAAAACTCTTTTCTACCGCCCTAGGCATACTAAGCGCTGTTGTCTGCTCAGTAGATGGTTGATGTGTGTTTAATGTTAGGCTTAATGGACTGCCTACTTCACCAGAAAATTTGAGAGTCAGAGGCAATTTATCAATACTTAAATATTGGATTTTGTCTTTTACTGCATCATTAATTTCGTTTTTTTCTTGGTAAAGTGTGTGTTCTACTTCTTGTATTTGCACTACAGAAATAAGGTTGGTATCTGTATTTTTACTATTTTCGCTGCTTCTTGCGATGGCATAATTTTTTGAATTGTCTCGAGGATTATCAATAAACATCGATTGGTTCAAATCGCCACGTAAAAAAGCATTTGAAAAATCTCGATTAAACACTTTATAAAGACGTTCGCCGTCTTCGAGTAACTCACCTGTTTTGATAAAACCGTCTATTTGTTTGCGAAAACTATCCACCACTGTGTGCACATAACTTGCACCTTTTATGCGCCCCTCTATTTTAAAAGAGGTAACACCTGCTTCTATTAATGCAGGTAAATCAAAAAATGCAGAATTATCTTTTATATTGAGCGGGAAATTATGACCTGTTTCTGTGGTTTCATATTCTTCCCGACACGCTTGAGAACAACGCCCACGATTACCCGAATTACCTACACTGGCAGACGTTGAGTAACACAAACCCGAGAAGGCCACACAAAGCGAACCATGTACAAACACTTCAGTTAAAATATCGTGATCGCGACTCACAGTGGTTAACTCAGTTATTTCTCTGAGGTTTAGCTCTCTGGATAAATTAACTCTGGACGCACCTAGCTTTTTGAGAAAACCAATTTGGCCCGCATTGTGAGTGGTGAGCTGAGTAGATGCATGAATATCGAGGCTGGGAAAATGTTTTTTGATCAGATTAAACATACCAATATCTTGAACAATTACCCCATCTAGCGTGGTATTGACCAGCTTACTTAACAACTTTGCCAGAGTGGCAAATTCCCGTTCTAAAATGACAATATTTAAAGTTAGGAAAATTTCGCATGCATACTGGTGAGCTAGTCGAATGACCCCTACAAGTTCATCAAAAGAAATATTAGACGCGCGATTGCGGGCATTAAAGGTATCTAAACCACAATAGACGGCATCTGCACCGGCAATGATGGCTGCTTTAATGGCATCAACATCACCGCCTGGGGCTAACAATTCAATTTTATGCTTCATGTAGGTAAATTATTGTCGGTTAATTTTAAAGCGCGGATGTTACCCGTATATTTAGCGAATGAATATCGCTACAGTGGATTATTCCAGGTAAACACGGCAAAGTGACTGATTTAAGGCTCAGTAATTAAAACAAATAGCGATTAATACAAGATATGTCACTTCCCATATTGTACTCATTACGAAACTGCCCATATGCGATGCGCGCGCGAATTGCCTTATTTAAAGCTCAATTGCAGATAAGTCTGCGCGAGGTGGTATTAAACAATAAGCCAGAGGAAATGCTGACGGTTTCTGAAAAAGGCGAAGTACCAATCTTAGTGCTGGGTGACGAGTTAGCCCCATCAATCGTTATTGAAGAAAGTGTAGAGGTAATGTTGTGGGCTTTAGCAAAAAATGATCCTGACAATCTACTTTATCTGCATGACCCAGATGCATTGCCAAATATGCTCAATTTAGTCACTCAATTTGATAATGAATTTAAAAGCTGTTTAAACGCCTATAAATGCGCTAAACGATACCGAGAAAATAATATTACTGAATGCAGACAAGCTTGTGAAATATATATACAAGCGCTAGAAAATCGCTTGGCCAATACTACCTGTCAGCAACCCTTTATTATGTCAGACCAAGAAAGCTTTGCAGATATCGCGTTGTTACCTTTCATTCGTCAATTCGCTAAGGTAGAACGTCAGTGGTACCTGCAATCACCTTATCCAAAAGTTAGGCAGTGGCTGAATCAATACCTGCAAAGCAGTATGTTTACAAAAGTGATGTCCAAACATGATGTGTGGGTGTCAAATGGAGAAAAAAGGTGACAGCATATGAATGGACTATCGCAACTAATCAGACATGGTTATGCATAATATTTACTTTATTTCACTAGTCTAATTATGAATGCAACAACAACAAACATTAATAATGTTGATTACTACTATTTACTTAATTTTTTAAACCATAGATTGAGGCTTCAGAAACAATGAGTCACACCACAGCAGCTTACGGTTCTTGGGGATCACCCATTACTGCCGCGAGTATTTTTGAAGCATCAGACAACGTTTCGTATCTTGCCGTTGAAAATAATCAACTTTATTTCATAGAATCAAAAGCGTCTGCAAATGGCAAAAATGTACTTTTCAAATTAAATAAGTCAAACACTGCAATACAGCTAACATCAAGCGAAGTGAGCGTTAGATCCCGTGTTCACGAATACGGCGGCCGTCCTTATTTAGTTGATGGAGAAGATATTTATTATTCTGAATTTACTGATCAGAAAATATACCGCATCTCGCAAAATAGCATTCCTGAAGCTATCACTACTCCAGGTCTTCGATATATGGAATGTATTACAGATCAAAAAAATAACCGGCTTATTTGTGTTAGAGAGGATCATCGAGGCATTGGGGAGCCCATAAATACACTTGTGGCTATTAACTTAAGCGAGGCGAACAAAGAAACAATATTATTCAAGGGAACGGATTTTGTCAGTGCTCCGCATTTATCACCAGATGGCAACTCAGTTGCTTTTATCACCTGGTTGCATCCGAATATGCCATGGGATGATACACAATTACGTGTGATTAACTTTAGCGAAAACGGTTTGGTTGAACGTGTTGTTGAAGTCCCACAAGATGGCAATGTGTCGATAAAACATCCTCACTATTCTAAAGATGGCACCCTTTATTTTATCGCCGACTTCGAAAACTGGTGGACTTTATACCGGACTGACGTGTCGTCTGAGCAACAAAAAAAACCACAAAAAGTCTTAGATAAAAAAATTGAAATTAACAGCTTTGGTATTGAAAATAACGATTACGCTATTATCACCTATAAAAAAGATGGGGGTGATCACATAGCGAGAGTTAACTTAGCTACAGGTGAAATGACGAACATTGGGGATGTATTTTCATCAGCAGATTCAATTTCAGTGGCAAGTGATACTGTTTATTTTAGGGCATCAACACCTAGTTCAGGTAATGCCATATATCAGTTAACAGCCAACAATTATGAAAAGATTTATCAACCTAACGGACCTGAGATAAAAAAAGGCTTTCTATCTGTACCTCAGTCAATTGAGTTTCCAACCGGTATCAATGAAATAGCCTATGGTTTTTATTATGCCCCTCAAAATAGTAATTTTACGGGTGCAAAAAATACTTTACCTCCGCTTATCGTTAAAGTTCATGGAGGCCCTGTGGGTGCTACAGATTCTAGTCTAAACCTAGGCATTCAATTTTGGACAAGTCGAGGATTTGCTGTTTTTGATGTAAACCATAGAGGCAGCACAGGATATGGCAGATCATTCAGAAAAAAACTCTATCCTAATTGGGGAGTAGTGGATGTTGAAGACGTATCAAATGGCGTTAAGTGGCTTGCTTCTGAAGGTTCGATAGATGCTGATAAAGTTGCCATTCGAGGTGGTAGTGCTGGTGGATACACTACACTGGCCGCTTTAGCGTTTCAAAATGTGTTTAAAGCAGGTACCAGTTACTATGGGATCAGTGATTTAGGTATTTTAGCAAGCGACACCCACAAGTTTGAATCGCGATATCTTGATCAACTTATTGGCCCCTATCCTGAGATGAAAACCGTTTATGATCAACGTTCACCTATAAACAGTGTTGAAAACATAACGGCTCCCTTGCTGTTACTTCAGGGCTTAGACGATAAGGTGGTTCCGCCTAATCAATCTGAATTAATATTTAATGCTTTAAAAGATAATGGTATTGATACTGCTTACATCGCTTTTGAAGGAGAGGGACATGGCTTTAGACAACCAGCAAATAATATCAAAGCACTTAATTCAGAGCTGAGTTTCTACGGTCAGGTTTTTGGTTTTGTGCCAGCGGGCAACATTGAAGCGGTGCAGTTAATAAAGTCTGAGAGTGAATAATAGAAATTGATTTATCAAGACATGAAAACTAACGTTTAGAAAATTATGATAGATGTCCAGCTAAAGTAGGCCAAAATGGCCTTTGCTGCTAATCAGTATTTTACATAAACTGAAGTTTTTACCACCCAAAGTGATTATGTTTCTTTAGTGTAAATCTGCTCTTAATTAATTTTAGTCTGGCTCCGATTAAATTTTAGTATTTATCTGAAGCTTTGTAATTTTCATCACAAACTGGTTTTAAAACGTAATATTTCGTGTTTTGCACACGTAACAGTTTAGCGTATACTCTAACTTATTGATTTTACTATTAATATTTTTGGCTTCATATTTGCTTTACCTAAATAAATTGTATAACCCAAACATTATTTCAGGAGAATAAAATGAACGAAAAAACTAAAGAAACATTAACTAATATGCATACTTGGAAACGAGGTTTATTCATGGTTGTTTTTTCTATGATTTCAGGAGCAGCAAAATTAATTGTAACCTTGGTGGCAGTTTTTCAATTTGTCACACTGCTTTTTAAAGGGCAGACGAATCAAGCAGTGATACCCCTCGGTCAGAATTTGAGTACTTACCTGTATCAAATCACCTTATTTCTAACCTTTAAAACCGACGAAATGCCCTTTCCTTTTTTGCCTTTCCCAGATGGAGCACCGGGATCTAAAGTAGATGAGGACAATGAAGAAGTTGTCGCCACTTCTGAAGCAACGACAACAAATGATGATGAGTTTGTTGATGCCGCAGGTGAGGATGCTAAGGATGAAATAGCTGTGGATAAAGATACAAGGGATGATTCTTTAAAAGGATAAAAAACTACTGGGTCAAGTTAAATTGCTTGATCCGATATAATGTGGTTCTGACTTACCACTAATAAATATGATACCTCAGCCACAATATAGTCATTGTACTCATTTCCTAAATCTAATGTTTAAAAATGCTAGTGGCTGTTATCTGGGGTAAATATTCCTGGTCTCCAGAGGATTGCTGAATACTTTTATACAGCTCATGGGTCAGCAGAAGGGCTTAGTCAGGTAATCATCTGCACCTTATAAAAACACTGCTGCTTTAGCGGCGAAACTATCTCTTGCGGTTAACATCAATATAGGGAATAACCTGTGCTGGCTTTTTGATAATGGCACACACTTCAAGCTCATATATATCTGATAGATTAAGGTCGAGCAAAATCACATTAAAGGTAAGTTTATTAACCTACTGAAGCCAACTGAATTCCAAGTTTGGCATTGCCTGCATAATAGAATATTCAAAATATGTTCCCTTGATAGATCACTTTTACATAGCATATGTGAGCCAAAGTGAAGACCAAGTGAAATTTTCCTCTGTGTTTTGTATCAAACTCAAAAGGCTCTAAAGGCATAAACAATTGTGTATTTAAAAATATTACAGACCCTTATATCTGTAAGTGTATTGGAGCCGAACTACGGCCCTATGCTTTTGATAAGTCTATTAATAAAACTTTGCATCAACCTTGCATCTGCAAAGTATAACTTTTAAGACGTGACTGTTTTAGTGAAAATAGATACTTGAATAGTCGCGGTATACTTTATGTATAAGGACGTTAATGACTATTATATTTCACAAGGTGCTTCGCTCTTTAAAGAATTGTTGCACCTTACTAGTATCCAGAACCTTGGCATTGAGCGTTCTAGGTGCACTATATCTGCTAGCTCCACTTTCGGCTTTAAGTGAAATACAAAGCAAGTCGCAAACAAATTCTGAAGTGGATGTCACCAGTCAGAGCCCACGAGAACGTGACCGTATTTTATTGAAACGAAACCCAATTGCGTCAGAGTACCAATCTAAGGGTGAGCCTGGTGAGTTCGCTGGTGCTCCATCAGATGCCGAAGGTGTAGATTTTCGTGCTCTGTTTCGCTTATCAGATGGTAAAGCCTTAGTTTCAGGATTTAACCTTGAGGCAGACTTAAACTACCAAGAATTTTCGAAAAAAGTTGTTCCCAGTGGTAGTCTGAAGATTGAAAAAAACATAGGTACATTATCCTTGCAATTTCAGATCCAGCAAAATGCGTCACAGCGAATTGTCGATTTTTATCAGGCACGCTGGTTAGCTAAATCAGAACCTTACCTTTCGAATGATAAACTGTTCTTGTTGGGGTTTCCACGATATAGCCGCGACTACTTTGACGCCATCAGCCTCGATACACGCTGGCGAGCAGATTATGCATTAACAGATAGTATTAGCTTCACATATGAAGGTTTTGCGACCCATTATGATGATGAATTTGAGCGTGACCGTCTAGAGTTTCAAAACGGTGTCGGAAACCTTAACCAAGCAACGTTGGGCAGTGACGGTAGCAGCGTCATTGAAGCGAATATCAGTTCAAGCAGATTACGCCGATACTTTCACACAATGGAAACAGCACGAGACATCAATCGTCATCGATTCAGTTTCACCCAGGAAAGTGACAAAGGTTCTGCTGAAGTTGGTTTTTATTATAGTCGTTGGGTAAATCAGCGATTATGGTTACCTTGGAATTTTGTTGACAGTGGTATTAACACAAAGTATCAGGTGAATGATCGGTACTTACCCGAATCTGCTGTGAGTAATAGTGACCTATTTAAGGTGAGCAACTCGAAATTCGCAAATTACCGACCAACAGACACAACAACAACAGATACTGATTTTGCTTTTGTATTTGATTGGGATCGTCAGTTCAGCCTCGCTGACCGCACTATTTGGGTTAGTGCAGGCA
>JBNMPD010000149.1:0-7962 GCA_051276225.1 Flavobacteriales bacterium | reverse complement strand
TTTACTGGGTGACACTACTTTTGGGTTGTTGGTAGACTGCTTGGTAGCAGCTAATCCCGAAAGCGAGCGTTATTGTATTCATAATTTATAGGTTGTCAATCGAATAAAAAATATCTTCCATTCAGACGCTTAAACTTTTACTAGTCTTGCTGCTTCATCTTTAAGCATAGGAAAGTATTCGCTGGGTAAGTATACTGCTAAAGCCTGCATCGTTTTACCTAGTTCGGCATAATTATCTGCGCACAAATTAAAGTGTCCCATTTTGCGCTTTTTGCGTGAGGTTTTACCGTACCAGTGTAAATGGCAGCCAGGAATACTGAGCATGTCACGTTCAAAAGCTTTACAACCTATGATGTTGATCATAGCGGTAGGTGAAGTGACCTTAGTTGAACCTAAGGGTAAACCCCTGACGGCTCTTAGGTGGTTTTCAAATTGGCAAGTGTCTGCACCTTGCATGGTCCAATGTCCTGAATTGTGAACCCTTGGTGCGATTTCATTGACCAATAATTGTTGACCAATCTGAAAAAATTCAACTGCCAACACCCCAACGTAATCTAGAGACTCCGCTAGCTTATTGAAAATATCTTGAGCTTGCTGATTAAGGGCTGTGTCTACGTTTGGAGCAGGGGCAATAGATACATGTAATTGACCCTTATGGTGTAAGTTTTCTGCAAGAGGATAATAAACGATATCACCTTCGCTGCTGCGCACTGCAACCAATGAAAGTTCGCGCTCAAAGTTGACCATTGTCTCAACAATTAAGGGCACTTTTTGTAAGTCTAATTGCGATAATTGTTGCTTAAGTTTAGGTAGTTCGCTTTTGTTTTCTAAACGCCATTGTCCATATCCATCATAACCGTCTCTGCTAGATTTGATGATTAACCTCTCGCCAAGCTTTTCAATTGCAGTGTCTAGTTGTTCAACATCGGTGACTATCTCAAATGGGCTGTTGCTGATAGCCAGTTTAGTGAGTAATTTTTTCTCACGCACCCTATCCGCACCTGTCAAAATCGCTTCTACGCTAGGTTTAAGTTTGCCACTGGCATGCACTAATTCGAGCAGATCCTCAGGAATATGTTCAAACTCAACAGTGATTGCGTCAACTTCTTCAATCAGTCTATCTAAGGAGTTATTGATGACAAGTTTGGTCACTGGATCGACAATTTTATTATCCACCACGTCCACTGCCTGAACACTTATTCCAAGTGGATAACCAGCTAGAGCCATCATTCTGGCAAGTTGGCCTGATCCAAGTACTAATATGCTCATTTAGACAGTCTCGCGTTAGCTTTTATCATAAAGTGGGCAGGACTAATTCGTCTTGCGCCAAAATAGTGGCTGTTTGCTCAGCACGAAAGTCTTTGATTGCCTGTTGCACATCAGGGTCTTGCAAGCCGATGACTTGTGCAGCCAGCAATCCAGCATTTGCGGCACCTGCATCACCAATCGCTAAAGTGCCAACCGCTACACCTTTGGGCATTTGTACGATAGAAAGTAAAGAATCAATGCCATTCAGTTGGCTTGAACGAACGGGCACACCAAACACAGGCAAATGAGTATGTGCTGCAATCATACCGGGTAAATGTGCTGCACCCCCTGCACCCCCAATAATAACTTGGTAACCTTCATCAGCCGCATTCTCTGCAAAGTCTGTGAGTAAATTTGGCGTACGATGAGCGGAGATAACTTTGGCCGTGTAACTTACGCCAAGCTTTTCTAGCATTAGTCCTGCGTTTTGCATAGTAGGCCAATCAGACTTCGAACCCATTACTATTGCTACATTTGGCATAACTATCCCTTTTAAATTACATTATAATAGGGAAGGAAATTGATCCTCCCGATATTTTTGGACAAGCATTGTATCCTATCGCAATATGCATAGAAACCATCCCCAATCAGCAAATTTTTAAAAGCTTATTTTAATGCAGATGCATATAATCTAAGGTTAAATCTGTGAGTAATTTCACGCCTGTTTTCATACCTGAATCATCGACATAAAACTCTGGTGTGTGGTGAGCGGGGGCTTTGTCTGTAGGTACATCTAAGGGTTTACCACCTATCCACATGTATAGACCTGGAATTTTTTCTTGAAAAAATGAAAAATCTTCAGCCCCAGTCACAGGTTTGCTATAAATAACATTTTCACGGCCAGCACTCCTAATTAGTGTAGGCACCATTTTTGCTGTTAACGCAGGATCGTTGTAGGTTATGGGGTAGTTATAGTCTAAAGGCAAAGTCACTTCGACTTCTGCGCGCATGCTGTCAGCAATGCCTTTCACTTTCCTGGGGACCGCCTCATACATATGTTCACGCGCCGCTTTATTTAAGGTGCGAATGGTGCCTACTAGCTCAACTTCACTTGGAATAATATTCGAGCGGTTACCACCATGAATAGAGCCTATTGTTACCACGGCTGCTTCGTCTATAAGTTTAATTTCTCGGCTGACAATGGTTTGTAAACTCATGATGATTTGTGCTGCCGTGGTTATAGGATCGACACTCATCCAAGGATAAGCGCCGTGAGCTTGTTTACCTTTTATGACTATTTTAAATGGGTCAACCGCAGCCATAGTGCCACCTTCCTTATAGCGTATTTTCCCCACATCGGTATCAGCACTAATATGCAAACCAAAAATTACGTCTACTGCTGGGTTTTTGAGTACACCTTCTTCAACCATCAGTTCAGCCCCGCCTTTTTCACCCCTAGGCGCACCCTCTTCTGCAGGTTGAAAAATAAACTTCACCTTACCGCGCAGTTCACTCTTCATATTGACTAAAATTTCTGCTGCGCCCATTAACATAGCCACATGTGTATCATGGCCACAGGCGTGCATAACGGGTACGTCGTTACCTTCAAGCTCGCCGCGTTTGGTTGACTTCCAAGGTAAATTATTTTGTTCAAGTACAGGCAGTCCATCCATATCTGCACGCAACGCAATCACTGGTCCTGGCTTGCCACTATCAAGTAACGCTACCACACCTGTTATGGCCACACCTGTCTGTACGTCTAGGCCAAGGCTTTTGAGGTGCTTAGTAATATACTTCGCCGTTTCAAACTCGCGGTTGGATAATTCAGGGTTTTGGTGTAAATGATGACGCCACTTAATAACTTGAGGTTCGATATCGTTAACCATTTGTTCGATGTTTGTGGTGGCAATAATTTGGGGAGCGAAAATTGAGAGTAATAAGACAGGTATAAGTTGTTTCATTGATAATCGACTGTAAGTGAAAGAATATCTAATATGTTAAAAGCACATCAGCTTGTCAATTATTAAGGAGAATTGGTATGAAACATGGCCTATATGTTCTAAAAAGCATAAAAAAATCCGCTAACAGCTGCCTGCAAGCGGATATTGTCAATCTATAATAAACTAGCTTTTCTGCCTACGCATAGCAGTAAAGAACTCATTGTTTGTTTTAGTCATAGACAATTTACCGATAAGAAATTCCATTGCGTCTATCTCAGACATTTCATGGACTATTTTGCGCAATATCCACATTTTCTGTAATTCGTCTTGAGTGGTCAATAATTCTTCTCGACGAGTACCAGAGCGGTTGTAATCGATCGCTGGGAATACACGTTTTTCAGCAATTTTACGGTTCAGGTGTAATTCCATATTACCTGTGCCTTTAAATTCTTCGTAGATTACTTCATCCATTTTAGAGCCAGTATCAATCAACGCTGTGGCAATAATGGTTAAGCTACCACCTTCTTCGATATTTCGTGCTGCGCCAAAGAATCGTTTAGGTTTGTGTAATGCATTGGCATCTACACCACCGGTTAACACTTTACCTGATGAAGGTATAACTGTGTTGTAAGCTCGTGCTAAACGAGTAATAGAATCGAGCAAAATGACCACGTCTTTCTTGTGTTCGACTAAACGTTTAGCTTTCTCGATAACCATTTCAGCTACTTGTACATGGCGACTGGCTGGTTCATCAAAAGTAGAGGCAATAACTTCACCGCGCACTAAACGTTGCATCTCGGTTACTTCTTCTGGGCGTTCATCTATCAACAACACCATCAATAGACATTCTGGATGATTAGCCGCAATAGACTGGGCTATGTTCTGCAGTAATAATGTTTTACCCGCTTTAGGAGGCGCAACTATCAAACCACGTTGACCACGACCAATTGGAGAGGCTAAGTCTAAAACACGAGCGGTAATATCTTCACTACTACCATTGCCACGCTCCATAATTAAACGTTCGTTAGCGTGCAACGGCGTTAAGTTTTCAAATAATATTTTATTACGCGCATTTTCAGGACGGTCGTAATTAACCTCACTTATTTTTAATAACGCGAAGTAACGTTCAGTATCCTTGGGGGGACGTATTTTGCCTGAAATTGTATCACCAGTGCGCAAATTAAAGCGCCTGATCTGACTAGGAGAAACATATATGTCGTCTGGCCCTGCCAAGTAAGAGGAGTCGTTGGAACGCAAGAATCCAAAACCATCTTGAAGAATTTCTAGTACGCCATCACCAAAAATGTCTTCACCGCTTTTAGCGTGAGATTTAAGGATAGAAAAAATAATGTCTTGTTTACGAGCGCGAGCCATGTTTTCTAACTTCATTTCTTCAGCTAGACTAACGAGTTCACTTATAGTTTTGTTCTTGAGTTCGGTAAGATTCATAATTGGTGGGTCTTTATGCTAAAAGCTTGTCTTAAAAGCCAGTTTGTTTGATTGATTCAAAGGTTTGTACTTATTTACATCTCTGATTTGAGCGAAGTGTGGGTGTGTCCAGTCATGAACAATGAAAATTTAGCACCAAATAATTGCCGCGTCTAGTGAATTGTCTGATTGTCAGCTGATTTAAATTCATCCTGAACAGTTTATATGTACTGCAAGGTGATGGTAAAAAACTTGAATAATCATTTATGTACAATAGAAATCGGCGCTGTAGGCAAGATGATGGTAAAGAAATGTAAAAATAAACTCAGCAAGTGCTGAGTTTATTAAATTTAGTTTTCAGATAACAATGCTAAATGTTTTCGTTTAAAAATTCTAGTAGTTGCGTTTTTGATAACGCCCCAACTTTGGTCGCTGCTACATTACCGCCTTTAAAAAGTAATAGTGTAGGTATACCTCTAATGCCGTACTTAGCGGGTGTTTCGTTATTTTCATCGACATTCAGCTTACCAACTGTTACTTTGCCGTGAAATTCGTCAGCTACTTCATGCAGAATTGGTGCGATCATTTTACATGGACCACACCATTCTGCCCAAAAATCAACTAACACAGGACCAGCAGCATTGATGACATCAGCCTCGAAACTATTATCAGATAACTGGATAATTTTGTCGCTCATTCTTTTCTCCGTAATTTTCTCTTTCGCTGAGATGACTCAGCGTTGTTGTGATTGTTATATAGAAACTAGTTGTTAATGCAAGCAATGATAAGCTATAAGCTATGCCAACTACACATTTAACCGATACAAAATTTACAGACTTACCCATTCATCAGCAGGTTGTAGATGCGTTGTCTGAAGCCCATTTTAATCTTTGTACACCTATCCAAGCATTGAGTTTGCCTCCCTTACTTGAAGGCAATGATCTTGCTGGTCAAGCACAAACTGGAACAGGTAAAACTATTGCATTCTTGGTTGCCACTTTCCACTATTTGTTGACTAATCCTCAAGACTCAAAACGTCAGCCTAGGGCAATCATTATGGCGCCAACCCGTGAGCTAGCGGTGCAAATTTTTAACGATGCAGAACTACTTAGCCAACACACTGGCTTAACGCTTGGTTTAATTTATGGGGGCGAGGGTTATCAAAGTCAACGTGAGAAACTTCAAGGTGGCGTAGATATTATTATCGGCACTACAGGTCGTATCATTGATTACTACAAACAAAATATCTTTTCATTGGCATCTATACAGGTTGCAGTGTTAGATGAAGCTGACCGAATGTTTGATCTTGGCTTTATTAAAGATATTCGTTATTTGTTTAATAGAATGCCTAAACCTTGTGACCGTTTGAGCATGCTGTTTTCTGCTACTTTGTCTTACCGTGTTCAAGAGTTGGCATACGATCATATGGACAATCCTACTCATGTTCAGATTGAACCAGAAAGAAAAACTGCAGAACGAGTGAAAGAAGAATTATTTTATCCATCAGACGACGACAAGCCCTACTTGTTACTCACTCTGATGGAAGAAGAATGGCCGGACAAAGCCATAGTATTTGCTAACACGAAACACGGTTGTGAAAGAATATCTGATTGGTTAGAAGCAGATAAACATAGAGTGGGTTTGTTAAGCGGTGATGTGCCTCAAAATAAACGTCTGAAAATACTAGAAAATTTCACTTCTGGTGTGCTTGACGTACTGGTTGCTACAGACGTCGCAGCACGTGGATTACATATTCCAATGGTGAGTCACGTATTTAACTACGATTTACCCGACGATGCAGAAGATTATGTGCACCGTATTGGAAGAACGGGCCGTGCTGGTGAAAGTGGAAGCTCAATTAGTTTTGCTTGTGAAAAATACGCTTTGAACTTACCAGCGATTGAAGAATACGTACAACATTCAATCCCAGTGACAGAATATAACCCAAATAATTTAATGCGTGATGTCACTCGACCTAAACCTCGCTTTAAAAAGCGTATGCAAAGTGGTAAAAGTCACCAAAAACGCCCTACAGGCCCACGTCCTAATCGAAATAAATGAATAATAACACCGAAGTCATTACCCCTTTATCTCAGCCCGAGCAACTTTATGCGGCTGTAGATTTAGGCTCTAACAGTTTTCATATGGTAATTGTGCGGGTTGTGGCCGGTAGTGTGTATATTATTGGCAAAGTTAAGCAAAAAGTGCGTCTTGCCGCTGGGCTAGACAAAAACATGGTACTTGACCAACTTAGTCTTGAAAGAGGTTGGAAGTGCCTTGAAACCTTCGCCGAACGTTTACAGGATATACCTGTTTCAAATATCAAAATTGTTGGTACTGCAACTTTGCGTCTAGCTGGCAACGCCGATGTATTTATAAAAAAAGCTGAACAAATTCTCAATCATAAGTTAAATGTGATTGATGGCGAGGAAGAAGCCAGGCAAATTTATTTAGGTGTGGCTTACACCTCCGCTAATCAAGGCAACTCTTTAGTCATTGATATTGGCGGAGCAAGTACAGAAGTCATTGTTGGCAATGATATGAGCCCCATTCATTTAGTCAGTTTGAATATGGGATGTGTCACTTTTAAAGAACGCTTTTTCACCGATGGCACTATATCAGAGCAGAATTTTGAGCATGCTATTAAAGAGGCTACATCTTTATTAAAACCGGTGATCAATGACTTTATCAGTTTTGACTGGCAGCAATGTCTAGGTGCATCAGGTACCCCTCAAGCCATTACTGAAATTTTGGTTACACAAGGCATCAGTGATTCTATTCGGATTGATTATCTGCATAATTTAAAACAGCAATGTATTGACTGTGTAAACATAGATTTATTGCAAATAGAAGGTTTAACAGAATCCAGACGAGCGATTTTTCCTAGCGGATTAGCCATACTGATCGCCCTGTTCGAACAATTAGATATCCAAGAAATGCAGATATCTGGTGGGGCACTGCGTGAAGGTCTTATTTATGGCATGTTGGATAACATGCAGCAAAATGATCGCAGATTGCAAACCCTCGAACAATGTATTGAGCGTTTCCACATAGAGCCTGAACACGCTAATCGCGTAAAATCCCTGGCACTAAGTCTGCTTAAACAAGTACAAAACCAAGTACTATTAAGCATGGCGGATTGTGAAGCTATCTTGGCTGCTTCAGCCATGTTGCATGAGACTGGCTTGCATATCGAATACAAATTACACCATCAACATGGTGCATATATACTGAGTCATTTGCCTATGGTGGGTTACACTCAACAGCAGCAAGCTGGGATCAAAACTTTGGTAGAAAGTCACAGGCAAGAAATAAAATTGAGCCTGTTTAATTCCTTCCATCCAGA
>JBNMPD010000148.1:0-8029 GCA_051276225.1 Flavobacteriales bacterium | reverse complement strand
TTACCGTCAATCAATTTTAAAAAAATTACATATTCCCTTTATTTGCGTCGCACCCAATATTGATGAATCACCAGTGCCAGATGAATCAATTTCTGATCAAGTTACACGTCTTGCAAAATATAAGGCACTAGCTGTAGCCACACAAGAACCCCATATTAATAGTTTTGTTATTGGTTCAGATCAATTGGTTAGTTTTAACGGCAAAGTATTAGGTAAACCGAGAGACCTTGCCACAGCAAAACAACAATTGTTGATGTTCAGTGGTCAAACCGTCAGATTTTACACAGGGTTGTGCCTAGTCCACTCAGCTTCAAATCAGCTGGCACAGATAATGGAAACTTTTGATGTGACATTTAAGGCATTAACTATTAAGCAAATCTCCACCTACTTAAAGATTGAGCAGCCTTATGACTGTGCTGGTAGCTTTAAATGTGAGGGTTTAGGCATTTCTTTATTTGAATCACTAAATGGAAGAGATCCAAATACATTAATCGGTTTGCCTTTGATTGCTTTAATAGATTTATTCAATAACATGTCTGTGGATTTGTTTGAACATATGCAAATAGACAGCAATTTAGACGTGTAATAATAATTCTTCCAATGAATCAATTACAGCCAAAGGTGTATGTTTTTGTAAAGTGTCTGCACTGTGTACACCAAAACTTACACCAATTCGGTCCATATTAATGGCTTCAGCCATCGCCATGTCATAGGTCGTATCGCCAACCATTAATACTTGATCTGCTGTCAGATTTAATTCAGATAATAATTGCTGCAGCATGTCAGGTGAAGGTTTGCTTTGTGCATCGTCTGCGGTTCTGGAAGCACTGAAAAAGTGCTTTGTATCTGAATGCTGCCAATTATGTTCTAAACCTTGCCGACCTTTACCAGTAGCAACCGCTAATATGTAACCTTGCTGTTTAAGACTTTCCAGTAACGGTATCGTGCCGCTAAAAAGTGGACTGATTATTTGTGTATGGTCTTTAAAGTGTTCTTTATAAGTATGAAAAAGCTCGAGAGCAGCTTTTTCGTCTTGAATGTTAAACAATTGTTTTAAAGCAGGTAACAAGCTGATCCCGATCACATCTTTTGCTTGCTCAAAACTAGGAGTAGGCAAACCCAAATGTTTGGCGCTGGTTTGCATGCTTTCAACGATCTTACCGATGGAGTCCATCAGTGTGCCATCCCAATCAAATACAATTGCTTTATATTTCACTTCTCAGTCTCTTTAATACACTGATCAAACTTGGCTCCAGTGGTGCTTTATAACTGACGCGTTCTTCCGTAATAGGATGAATGAATGCCAATGAGTGGGCATGAAGAAACAGTCGTTTAAGACCAATCTTTTGCGTTCTGTGGTCGAAGTCTTTATCACCATACCTATTGTCAGCAGCAATGGGGTGACCAGCATGTAAACAGTGCACACGAATTTGATGTGTGCGACCGGTAATAGGCGAAGCTTCTACCAAAGTGGCTTGGTTAAATGATTCCAAAATACGATAACGTGTTTCAGAGGGTTTGCCTTCATCATTAACTAAAACAACTCGTTCACCCGATTTCAAAGTATTCTTCAATAGTGATGCTTTCACTTTAAAGCGATCAACAGGCCATTCTCCAGCTACTAATGCTTGATAACGCTTATCTACTTTTCTATCTCTTAGTTGTTCGTGTAAATTTTTTAAAGCAGAACGTTTTTTAGCTATTAATAAACAACCCGAGGTATCTCGATCTAATCTATGCACTAATTCTAAAAACTTTTGTTGAGGACGAAGAGCTCTGAGAGCTTCAATCACACCAAAACTTAAACCACTGCCGCCATGTACTGCTGTACCTGAAGGTTTATTCAATACAATTAAGCAGTCATCTTCATAAAGGATATGATTCTCTAGGCTTGATACTTTATTAAGTTTTGTGGAAGGTAAGTCAGTTGGCTCAGATACGCGAACAGGTGGTATCCGCAACTCATCGTTAGCATGTAGTTTATAATCGGGCTTAACCCGTTTTTTGTTAACTCGTACTTCGCCCTTGCGTAAAATGCGATAAATAAGGCTTTTAGGCACTCCTTTTAAGAAAGTGCGTAAATAGTTATCTATTCTTTGCCCTTCAAGGTCAGGATCGATAGTAACAAATTGAACTTTTTGGAATGATAGGTCTTTCATAGGCGGCGCATTGTAACTGAATTACTATTATAAATGTCTAGTTTTTTAATGTCTTGCCAGTGTCAGTGCTTTAATGTGATAATAATGATGTTTTATAACATGCAATGCATGATTTAAACAAACAGATGCATTAATCAGTCCTGTTTGTAAATACGACCAATTTGGCGTAAAGCGTTTCTATTAGAGCGTAATTTGCAAGCCTAATACAGCTAATCAACTGCGAAGCGAGTAACTTTCCCAGGTTTGATTAAGCAGGACCCTTACATCAGCGATACAATTAACCTATTGATCGCCATTGATGTGAAGAATACAAAAGAATTGACAAGATATTTGAATAACAAATAAGCCAGACAAGCATTTGTTTTCGAATAACACTAAGTTTTAAATAACAAATTAGTAAACTAAACATTCCGCCTTGTTTAGTGCCTATGAAATATAGGTAAAGTGTTTAAAAATAATGCATTAAATCATTAATGATCATTACACTTTGGCGCAAAAACTTAACCTTTAGTATACAGCCGTGAGGCTGAATTAAATAGTTGTCTAATTACTGCGTAGTTCTTTACTTGTGGTGATCGGTACTTTACCGAGCTAACAACAATGAAAAGAATGTTAATCAATGCCACTCAGCAAGAAGAATTGCGGGTTGCACTTGTAGATGGTCAAAAACTTTACGATTTGGACATTGAAAGCCCAGGTCACGAACAAAAAAAAGCAAACATTTACAAAGGAACAATAACCCGTGTAGAGCCTAGCTTAGAAGCTGCATTTGTTGACTATGGCGCAGACCGTCATGGTTTCCTTCCTCTTAAAGAAATTGCCAGAACTTACTTTCCTCAAGGCTACAGATTTGAAGGTCGCCCCAACATCAAAGAGGTGATCAAAGAAGGCCAAGAAGTAATTGTTCAAATTGATAAAGAAGAACGTGGCCAAAAAGGCGCAGCGTTAACCACCTTTATTAGTCTAGCAGGTAGTTACCTCGTGTTAATGCCAAATAACCCTCGCGCCGGTGGTATATCTCGTCGTATAGAAGGTGATGAACGTACCGAATTAAAAGCAGCGTTGAGCGGTTTAGACCTTCCAGATGGTATGGGTTTAATTGTCAGAACGGCTGGCGTAGGCAAGTCATCTGAAGAACTAGCGTATGATTTGGATTATCTTGTATCAGGTTGGGGCCGTATTAAAACAATGGCCGACTCCCGCTCTGCTCCTTTTCTTATTCACCAAGAAAGTGACGTGGTTGTTCGAGCTATCCGTGATTATTTAAGACGTGATATTGGTGAAATTCTTATCGACGATAGCAGCGTGCACGAAAGAGCATTAAAACACGTTGAGCAGATGCGTCCAGACTATGCTAATCGAGTGAAACTTTATAAAGGTGATGTACCTTTATTCAGCCATTACCAAATTGAAAGCCAAATTGAATCAGCTTTTCAACGTGAGGTGAGGCTTCCTTCAGGCGGCTCAATAGTTATTGACCCTACTGAAGCGCTAATTTCAATCGATATTAACTCTGCCCGAGCAACTAAAGGTAGCGATATCGAGGAAACAGCATTTAATACTAACCTTGAAGCGGCAGATGAAATTGCTCGTCAATTACGTTTGCGTGATGCAGGTGGTTTAGTGGTTATCGATTTTATTGATATGACGCCAGTGCGCCATCAACGTGAAGTTGAAAACCGCATGAAAGACGCAGTTCGTGGTGATAGAGCAAGAGTCCAACTAGGCCGTATTTCACGCTTTGGTTTATTAGAAATGTCACGCCAGCGTTTACGTCCATCATTAGGAGATTCAGCTAACAATGTGTGTCCAAGATGTAGTGGCCACGGAACAGTTCGTGGAACAGAGTCGTTAGCATTATCCGTACTTCGTATCATGGAAGAAGAGAGCATTAAAGATAATACAGGGCAAATTGAAGCCCAGTTGCCGGTTAATGTTGCCACTTATCTACTGAACGAAAAACGTAATTCAGTACGAAGCGTTGAAAAACGTCACAGCGTTCAGTTAGTTATTATCCCTAACCCGAAAATGGAAACACCGCAATACAGTGTTGCCCGAAGACGCCCAGATGATGCTGTTCAGGAAATGAGTTACAACTTGCCATTAATTGAGCAAGCCGAAAACATTACCGACAAAACTGTTTCACCTGCTATGGCTAAAGAACAGCCAGCATTGGAAAGTCTTATTGCCCCTGAACAGAAAAAACCATTACCGGTTGCAACTGTAGTGAAATCAGAAAGCGTATTAGATAAAGCGAGTAAATGGATTTCTGGGTTATTTAAAGCAAAAGAAAAAGTAGTGCCTAAGAAAACGACTCACACACGTAATGAAGGTACTAATCAGCGTCGAAATAAAAACACCCGTACTGATAGAAACAAGCGTAATAATAAAAACTTTGACCGCAAAGATAACGTTGAACGCAAAGATAACGTTGAGCAGCCTGTTAATCGTAACGAACGCCCAGATAGAAATGATAAAAATGAACGTCCTGAGCGTAAACCAAGAAACGATAATCGCAAACCACGCCGTGATGACAAACCAGTAGAAGCGACACAAGACGCGGCTATGGTCGCCAAGAATAATGTACCCGCACCCGTTCCAGTACCTCCTAAGAAAAAAGAACCGGTCGCAGAACGCAGAAAACGCCGTGACACCAGACGTAGTGTTAGAGTTGACGCTGATAATGACGAGCAAAACAAGGTTATTGCCGAAGTTCCTGAGACTCAAGCAACTACTATTAATCAACCAGATGCAGTGGCTGTAGAAAAAGTCGTCACTACAACTACCGTTGATGACAGTGCACTTGATAAGAGTCCTATTGATGAGAGCACCGTTGATAATAATGCAGTTGATAATAGTGCTCTTGTAAAGACCGCTGTTGTAGAGAGTGCTGTCATAAAGAGCGAAGCAGCTGTTGTGCAAAAAGCAGTCGAAACACCAGAAGTAGATGTCACGAAAGAATCTGTCACTGGAACAACAGACGCTCAACCAGTCAGCGAAACGAATAAAGACGAAGAGTCTACACCTCCAACTCGCAGTCGTCGTTCCCCTAGACACATCCGAGCAGCAGGTCAAAAACGTCGCAAAGAAGGTGACGAAAAAAGCGAAGCTGTTAATATAGATGTGGCTGAAGTAACTCAAGACGAACTGCAGTTTGATGAGCCTGTTGCTGCGCCAAAAGTCGAGGAAAAACCTGAAGCCATTGTTACTGCAGTCAAACCAGAACAAGATGTTGTGGCATCAGCACCTGAGTCTACTCAGGTTGTCGATACACCTGTGCCAGCAGCATCACCTGCAAGCACAGAAGACATGAACGTTGCTGCAGTTGAACCTGAAAAAGAAGATGTTTCTAAGCCAGTCAAAAAAGCACCTGCTAAGAAAACACCTAAAAAGGTTACATCTTTGAAAGTTGAGCCTAAGCCAATCAAAAAGCAATCTGTGTCAGCCCCAATGGCACGACCTATGGCTATTGATGAGGTATTTGTAGACGTTAAAATCGGTTCTCTTGATGATGCTGCTAGGCCAGAATTAAAACGCTCTAGTAAATCAGCAGTATTTTCGAGTTCATCGAATGCGGTTACCGCACCAGCCACTCGCCCTGGTTCACAAAGCGAGTAAACATAATACTTGAAAATGTTTAGAAAATGCCGCAAGACAGCACTGTGTTGCGGCATTTTTATTAACAGTGTCAGTGCTATTATATGTTTATTACTGTATCCTCCCGCGACTATTTTTAGCTGTTTAAAAATCAAGCTATGTTCAGACAATGTCTAAGACTTGATCTGATGTATAAGCTAATCACCCTATTTGAGAATTATCTATGAGTTTTGCCGACCTAGGCCTTTCACCAAAAATTTTATCCGCTGTAACCAGTAAAGGGTACACGACCCCTTCACCCATTCAAGCTAAAGCCATACCAGCAGTGTTGCAAGGCAGTGACGTCATGGCTGCTGCGCAAACAGGCACAGGTAAAACAGCTGGTTTCACCCTACCTATATTACATTTACTGAGCCAAGGACAATCGGCTAGACCTAACCAAGCTAGGGCATTGATACTGACTCCTACCAGAGAATTAGCAGCACAAATAGCAGAAAGCGTTCAAACTTATGGCAAAGACCTACCGTTAAAGTCTGCCGTGGTATTTGGTGGTGTAGGCATCAATCCACAAATGATTAAATTACGTAAAGGCGTGGATATCTTAGTGGCCACACCTGGCCGTCTTCTTGATTTGTATAACCAAAATGCGGTGAAGTTTAGCGAGTTAGAAATTCTTGTTATGGATGAAGCTGACCGTATGTTGGATATGGGCTTTATCCACGATATTAAAAAAATCATAAAGTTATTGCCTCAAAAACGTCAAAACTTGATGTTTTCTGCCACTTTTTCTGACGATATTCGAAAACTAGCCAAAGGTTTAGTGAATAATCCCGTCGAGATATCTGTTTCGCCTGCTAATACAACCGTGGATTTAGTTGAGCAGTGGGTGTACCCGGTAGACAAAAGCAAAAAATCTCAATTACTTACCCATTTAATTAAACACAATGATTGGCAACAGGTATTGGTTTTTAGCCGAACTAAACATGGTGCTAATCGCATTGCCAAACAGCTTGAAGCCCATGGTATCAGTTCAGCTGCTATTCATGGCAACAAGAGTCAAGGTGCACGTACCAAAGCTCTTGCAGATTTTAAACAAGGTAAAGTGAAAGCCTTAATCGCGACTGATATTGCTGCACGTGGCTTGGACATCGATCAATTACCACAAGTGGTCAATTTTGATTTACCCAATATACCCGAAGATTATGTGCATAGGATTGGACGAACCGGTCGCGCTGGTGCAACAGGTCAAGCTATATCGATGGTGACACAAGACGAATTCAAAGAATTAGTCGATATTGAAATATTGATCAAACAACTGATTCAACGAAAAGTGACCGAGGGTTTTGAACCCACTCAGCCTCTACCTGAATCAAAACTTGGTCAACGACCCATTAAAGCTAAAAAGCCAAAACAAGCTCAATCTGGCCATAGAGATGGCCAGCGTTCTGGACGTAATTCATCTGGTGGACAGCCGCCTAAAAGCAATCAGTCACGGAATAGAAATT
This sequence comes from Flavobacteriales bacterium, assembly GCA_051276225.1. Lineage (GTDB taxonomy): Bacteria > Pseudomonadota > Gammaproteobacteria > Enterobacterales > Alteromonadaceae > Paraglaciecola. The sequence continues at coordinate 768 of JBNMPD010000148.1, read as the reverse complement.
CTCAATCCAGAGGGAATTCTGGTAGTCGTTAATAAGATAGTCACGCAATAAAAATATTCACTAGAAGCTTGGGTTTTGATGTGATGTGTGATGTATTTGTTTCTTGTTTAGCGTAAATAACTAAAATACTGAAAGCGCAGGTTTTAAACACTTGCACTTTTAGTGTCAGTATCACAAGCATTAAGTATTTGCAGTGAGTATTCTATCCAGATGATTAGCGAAGTTCTGCCTATCACTTTGGTTCAGTGGCGGTGGCCCGCCAGATTGCTCACCGCTGGCACGCATGGTATCCATAAAATCACGGATGTTGAGTCTGGCGCGAATATTTTCAGTAGTAAACAGCTCACCTCTTGAGCTTAGTACTTGGCCACCTTTTTCAATCACTTCTGCTGCTAACGGAATATCACTGGTGATCACCAAATCATTTGCTTCAATTTGTCTCACTATCTCGTCGTCTGCCACATCAAATCCAGAGCTAACTTGCATAGAGCGAATAAACTTAGAACCGGGTGTTCGAATGTATTGATTTGCCACAAATATAGTTTCAACTTTTTTACGTTCTGCAGCTCGAAACAAAATATCTTTTATCACTACTGGACATGCATCAGCATCTACCCAAATTTTCAAAGTAAGGCTCTCTTTTTTAATAATTAATTTTCTGAAGGGGCTTCAGTAGCCACTGATTTTAATTGCTGTACTTGTTTATCTGTCAACACGCTCAGGTATTTTTCAGTTAATTCAAATTCTTCATGACTTTTTTGATACTGA
>JBNMPD010000147.1:0-8085 GCA_051276225.1 Flavobacteriales bacterium | reverse complement strand
CACCTGGAAGTGGATCAATAAACTAGCTTTAATTGAGTTAGAAAAGGCGCAACTATCAGAGGCAGAACTACAACCTTGGCTACAGCTTGCCATTATCGTCAAACGTTTCGCATTAGAGCCAGAGTCCTATAAGCAGCAACTAATTGATTGGCAGAGCGGGCATTTTGGACACCCACTGGTGACAAGCCTTCCTGCCGAAATTGAAATGTCGTTACTGCAATCACCGATACGAGCTAAACGTGTTGCTATTTTATTGCCGTTATCGGGCAGACTTGCCAATCAAGGTATAGCCATAAAAGAAGGCATACTGGCGGCTTACCTTGAAAACTTACAAAATGCTGAGCTTAGCCAAAACAGTCTATCCGGAAATGGCGAGTCACCCGACAATACAACCCATAGCGACACTCAACAGTATCGTGAAATTCGTTTTTTTGATTCTGCATTAAAAACAACCCAACAGATAAATTCATTAGTAGCTGATTTTGATGTGATTTTGGGTCCTTTGCTGAAACAAAAAATTATTGAACTGACTGCAGTTTTACCCAAAGACAAAATACTTTTGGCATTAAACAGAGTGGAACTAGAAGCCGAGACAGAAGTCGAGTTAAGAGCCGAGTTAAATACAACGTTGCCCAATATAGGTGTATTAAATAAAGTAACAGAGTCAAATTCGACGTTACCAGAACATTATTACTTTTCATTAGCGCCAGAAGATGAAGCACAACAACTTGCATTGCATATACAACAAAAACAATTGATTAGGCCCATCGTTTTTGCCGCAGATAACCCTACAACTCAAAGAATGGCGCAAGCATTTATTACCACTTGGCAAAAAACACCCAACGCCATTCAGCCAGACTTAACCATATTTACCGACAACAAAGATATGCGTATTCGTGTGTCAGAAATGTTGGATGTTGCACAAAGCAAACAACGTATTAGACAAATGGAGGTGCTGTCAGATGTCGAGGTTTTTGGGGTAGAAAGAAATCGTCGTGATATCGATGCTATAGTATTGTTTGCCAACCCTGAACAAACCCAGTTGCTTAACCCTATTATCGAGGCTAGCCTCAGTCCTTTTGCCCGAAAATCGCTGGCGGTATTTGCATCCTCACGCAGCTATAGCTTAGATTTAAATAACAACAATCTTAGAGATTTACGTAACCTTACATTTACAGATATGCCTTGGATGTTGCCCAATCATGAATGGCAAAACCTCGCTAAGCAAACCACACAACTTTGGCCACAAAAACAAGACACCTTGATGAGATTATTTGCTATGGGCTTTGACGCCTATAACTTACTACCGAACTTGCGACGCTTAAAAACACTTCCACAAGTCTCTAGCAGCGGGCTCACCGGTAGTCTAAATGTTGACGAACATGGTGTTTTACACAGACGTTTGCCTTGGGCTAAGGTGTCACAAGACAGAGTAAAATTACTTGCAATGGATTAAGCAGGCACTATCCCCTTTAATTGGGAGAGAAGCAGAAAAATTTGCCAGAACCTTCTTAGAGCAGCAGGGTCTTACGTTTATTATGCACAATTATCGATGTCGCACAGGTGAAATAGATTTAATCATGCAAGACGGGGAAGAACTGGTGTTTGTGGAAGTGAAATTCCGTAGTAAGAACCAATATGGATCTTCAATAGAATTTTTCCATGCTAGTAAGAAGCGTAAATTTGAATCCGCTGTGATGCACTACATGCAGCAACAAAACTTTAACCCCAGTGTTGTCCCACATAGAATTGACTTAGTAGGCATTGAGGGAAAAGGACAACATCAAAATATCAATTGGTTAAAAAGTGTTTAGCCACAAGCTGCGAGCAGAAGTAATGTATTTATTAGGAGTGTTATGTTAGAAAACATTAAGGCAAACTTTACTGAAAGTATTCAAATCAAAATTGCCTCAATTGAGTTGTTACCTGAGCCCATTTCTAACGCCACATGTATGATGGTTAATGCCTTAATAAACGGCAACAAAATATTATGTTGTGGAAATGGTGGTTCGGCTGTGAGTGCCCAGCACTTTTCATCTTTGTTGTTGAACAAATTTGAACGTGAAAGGCCTAGTCTGCCAGCTTTAGCACTCACTGCAGATGGGGCAACGTTATCATCAATAGCTAACGATTTTACGTTTGATGAGGTGTATTCAAAACAAGTTAGTGCATTAGGTCAAGCGGGTGATATCTTATTTGTCATATCCACCAGCGGTAATTCACACAACATCATCAAAGCGATGGAGGCGGCGCTTAGTCGCGACATGACAATTGTGGCATTAACCGGTATGGATGGAGGCAAAATGGCAGGATTTCTAAGCCAACATGACGTGGAAATTCGTGTTCCTTCGAATCGCACCTCACGAATTCAAGAGGTACATTATTTAGTGGTACACAGCCTTTGCGAGGGGATAGACAACTGTCTATTCCCTGAAATTTTTCAGGAGTAATACATGCTTAGATCAAATACTTTCTACTTACCGTTAGTACTCTCAGCGACATTGTTGTTACAAGGCTGTGCGGGGTTGATCATAGGCGCAGGCATGGGTGCTGTATCCGTCGCCCATGACAGACGCACAATAGGCACGCAGGTCGATGATACTACAACGGCGAGTCGCATCGCCTTTGCCATGTCAAATGACACAGCAATAAAAGAGCAAACCAATATATCTGTCCAAGTTTTTAATGGAACCGCTTTATTAGTAGGCCAAGCACCTACCCAAGTGCTTATACAACAGGCAGAAAAACTGGTTTCGTCAGTAAAAAACATCAAAAAATTACACAACCAAATTCGTTTAAGCTCACCTATATCTGCAAGCATAGTAGCAAATGACGTATGGCTCGCCTCAAAAGTAAAAACTAAGCTAATTGCTGATAACCGTATAGATGGTTTACACATTGAAATAGAAGTCGAAAACGCTGAAGTATTTTTAATGGGGTTAGTCAGTGAAAAAGAATCCATTATTGCAGTAGACATCACTCGCAATATCAAAGGCGTAAAACAGGTAATCAAGGCCTTTGAATACAATTAGTGTATAGGTCTTAGTGTTAAAATTTGACTAACTAATACTATTGTTTAAACAAAAAAAGCACCAATATGGCGCTTTTTTTGATTATTTATTTGTAGAACTGCTATTTAACAACTGTTAACGTGGGCTTGCCTTTTTTAGGCTTTTTTTCGTCTTCATCTGTCACATGCTTTTCTTCACTATCACCAGAACCGATGTTTTCTTCAACAGTAAATACCGTACCCGCACCATTTTCTTTGGCGTAGATAGCTAATACTGCAGGGCAAGGAACCACTATATTCCTTGGCACACCGCCAAAACGTGCATCAAACATGATGTCATGCAAACCTAACTGCAAATTACCAGTAGATGCTGGGGACATGTTTAAAACTATCTGACCGTCTTGAACAAATTCCTGTGGTACTTGAGTACCAGCATAGTGAGCATCTACAACTATATAAGGAGTAAGATTGTTGTCTACAATCCACTCGTAAAATGCGCGTAATAAATATGGCTGATTAGGGGTCATATCACGTCTACCCGTTATAATGGGTTGTGTATTTCGCGTTCTTGATCGGTTAATGACGCTATGAAAGAAGGTCTTTCAAAAATACGCTTCATATAAGCTTTCAAGTCTTTACTACCGGCACCAGTCAATTCGATACCCAACGCAGGTAAGCGCCACAATAATGGTGCTATGTAACAATCTACTAAGCTGAATTCTTCACTCATAAAGTAAGGGGTCTCAGCAAATAATGGTGCTAGAGCTAAAAGTGCCTCGCGTAATTCGTTACGAGTCACTTCTAAATCGCCCTTATTAGCCATAATTTTCTCAGCCAATACGTACCAATCATTTTGTATGCGGTGCATGGTCAAACGGCTTTGGCCACGAGATACTGGATAAACAGGCATTAGAGGTGGATGAGGGAAACGCTCGTCCAAATATTCCATGATGATATGTGAGTTATATAAAACTAACTCTCTGTCAACTAGAGTTGGCACAGTACCATATGGGTTTAGTTCAAGAAGATCTTCAGGCAATTCATCAGGAACCGTAAAACTAATTTCTACGCCTACACCTTTCTCAGCTAACACTATGCGTGATTGGTGACTGTATATATCTATCGTGTCTGAAAACAACGTCATTATTGAACGTTTATTGGCGGCTACAGCCATTTATATTTCTCCTAAATGTCATACATAATCGCATCGTGCCTTAGGCATCTTTGCTAGGTTCTTTTACTAGTGATTAACAGGTCAATCAGCTAGTTAAAAATGGATAAGAAGGGGCTTATTGCCCCTTCCAAAAAAATTTTGCGGATTATACACCAAATACTAAGCAATGTTTTGCTGAATTAGTGTACATCTCTCCAATAATCTTTCTTAAGCAAATAAACCAAAACTAACAACACTAAAAGAAATATCATCACCCAACGGCCGATGTTCTCTGACTCTAAACGTGAGGGTTCGCCAATATAAACGAGGTAGTTGACCAAATCTAACACTGCGGTGTCATACTCAGTTGCGCTCAGTTCACCACTTCCGTCCGCTTTTATACCTACATAACGGTCAACCATCTCACCATCTACCAACATTTTCTCAGACGTTCTGCTTGGTAAACCTTGTAGTTCTTGTAATACATGTGGCATACCTACATCTGGAAACACCAGGTTATTTACGCCAAAGGTCGTATTTTCATCAGCGTAAAAGGTTCTTAAATAGGTATAAATCCAATCTGCACCACGAACCCGAGCAACCAAAGTTAAATCTGGCGGAGGCGCACCAAACCATTTAGCGCCTGATTCACTTGGCATTGCATTTTTAATATGGTCGCCAGGTTTATCACCGGTAAACTGTAAGTTCGCTTGACCAAGCTCAAGTGGAATATCTAAATCTTCAAAAGTACGCTGGTAACGCTGGTATTGCGTTTGATGGCAACCTAAACAATAGTTCATAAACAACTGTGCGCCGGTTTGCAAAGACGCTTTGTCAGTTAAGTCATACTCAGCTTTATCAAGGTGTACGTTGCCACCAGCAGCCATAACACCCAAGGGCAACATCAAGCACAATACAAAAATTATTTTTTTCATCCTGTGATCCTCGATGGTACTGGCTTAGTGCGTTCATTTTTGCTGTATAAAAATAACAATACAAAGAAACCAAAATACATGATGGTAGCTATTTGAGATGCAACAATTTTCCAAGCTTCTTGAGGTGTACCACCTAAGTAACCAAGGAAGATAAAGACTGCAGCAAAAGTGAGTAGATTCCATGTATGTAAGCCACAACGATAGCGCCAAGATTTCACTTTACCTCTGTCAATCCAAGGTAAAAGAGCTAAGAAAATAATAGCTGAGAACATAGCAATAACACCGCCCAGTTTATGTGGAACAGCCTTCAAAATTGCATAGAAAGGTGTGAAGTACCAAACAGGGAAAATATGCTCAGGCGTTTTCAATGGGTTAGCAATTTCAAAATTTGGATGTTCTAGGAAGTATCCACCCATTTCTGGATTGAAAAACATAATGTAGCAAAACCCAAGTAAGAAAACTGCAAACCCAACAAGGTCTTTCAAAACTATGTGAGGAAAAAAGGGCACTATATCGTCAAGGATGTCGTATTTCTGAGTATAATATTCATGGATTTTATACTTGGTTTTTTCTTCTTCTTTAAGCGAACCTTTCTTGCGTTTAACGTCGGTGCCATCTGGGTTGTTAGAGCCAACTTCGTGCAATGCCACTATATGTAAAAACACTAAAATAACTATAACTAAAGGTAATGCAATAACATGCAAAGCAAAGAAGCGGTTAAGGGTCGCCCCAGAGATAACATAATCACCTTGGATCCAAATCACTAAATCAGGGCCAATAACAGGAATGGCACTAAACAAGGATACAATTACCTGCGCACCCCAATACGACATTTGTCCCCATGGAAGTACATATCCCATGAAGGCTTCAGCCATAAGGGCTAAATAAATAAACATACCAAACAGCCATAATAACTCACGGGGTTTTTGATAAGAACCGTAAATCATGCCTCTAAACATGTGTAAATAAATAACAATAAAGAATGCCGACGCCCCAGTACTGTGCATATAACGAAGTATGTAACCGTATTCAACATCGCGCATGATGTATTCAACTGAAGCAAATGCTTCTTCAGCAGTAGGCGTGTAGCTCATAGTTAGCCATATACCTGTAACGATTTGGTTAACGAGTACTATGGTCGCCAAAAATCCAAACATATACCAAATGTTCATATTTCTGGGTGCAGGATATTGAATGGCATGCTGGTTAGCAACGCGCATTATAGGGAGACGATACTCAATCCAACCCATCAAATTTTTCAACATATTATGCTGCCCCCTCTTCGGAACCAATCAAAATGGTATTGTCGTTGATATACATATAGGGTGGTACAACCAGGTTGAGGCCTGCTGGTACATTTTGAAAAACTCGTCCTGCCATATCGAACTTTGAACCATGACAAGGACAGAAAAAGCCTTCTGGCGAACCTTCAACATACTCTTCAAATGCGCCATCTTTCAAATGTTGTGGTGAACATCCTAAGTGCGTACAAATTCCCACTAATACTAAATATTCTTCTTTTAAAGAACGATATTGATTTTTAGCAAATGAGGGTTGTTGCTCTTCATCAGAGTTGGGATCTTTAAGTTGATCATCAAAATTTGCTAATGAAGCCAGCAACTCTGGTGTTCTGCGAGCAATCCAAACTGGTTTACTTCGCCAGATAACTCTAATCAGCTGTCCTGGCTGGATTTTACTGATATCTGCTTCAACATCCGCACCAGCAGCTTTCGCTTTGATACTAGGGTTCCAGGATGCGATAAAAGGCACTGCAGCACCGACTACACCGATACCACCAACAACAGAAGTCGCGACCGTTAAAAATCGGCGTCTATTACTATTTGCTGGTAGGTTTTCGGTTTTAGACGAATCATGCGCATCTAAAGATACATTGCTCATCCACTAATCTCCGAGGGTTAAATTGACTGACACTTCACATTTTGAGTGACATATGGATGATACGCTAATCAAGAAATAAAGTTTTTCTATTAACCGAAAATGATAAAAGAAAACCCACATAAAAGATAAGGAAATCGTCAATAAATTGAATAATTACCAGCACTTAACAGTTTTTTAAGAAAATATTGATTGGATGTTGTATTTTCGTACAAAACGTAGGTAATAAAAAACCCAGCAAAAGCTGGGTTTTTGAGAAGTGTTTTCGTCGTACAATTATCGTTTTGAGAATTGTGGACGTTTACGTGCTTTATGAAGACCCACTTTCTTACGCTCGACTTTACGCGCATCACGAGTAACAAAGCCCGCTTTACGTAATGCTGGGCGAAGTGTTTCGTCAAATTCCATCAAAGCACGTGTAATGCCATGACGAATTGCACCCGCTTGACCACTAATACCACCACCGGCAACAGTGATGTAAAGGTCAAACTTTTGAGTCATTTCAACTAATTCTAGCGGTTGACGCACGATCATACGTGCAGTCTCGCGACCAAAGAATACGTCAAGAGGACGTTGATTTACTACAATGTTGCCACTACCTGCGCGAAGAAAAACACGAGCTGTGGAACTTTTGCGTCGGCCAGTGCCGTAATATTGATTATCTGCCATCTGTAATGCTCCTTAGAGGTCTAAGACTTGAGGCTGCTGAGCAGCATGATTATGCTCAGGACCAGCGAAGACTTTCATTTTGCGGAACATATCGCGTCCAAGTGGACCTTTAGGCAACATACCTTTAACCGCTTTTTCAATGATCATCTCTGGTTTAAAAGCTTGTAACTTCTCAAAGGTAGTATCTTTAAGACCGCCTGGATAACCAGAATGAGAATAGTAAATTTTGTTCTTGGCTTTGTTGCCAGTAACAGTGACTTTCTCAGCGTTGATTACAACTATGTAATCGCCAGTGTCCACATGAGGTGTGTACTCTGGCTTATGCTTACCGCGTAAGCGGATAGCTATCTCAGTCGCTAAGCGACCAAGAGTTTTGTCTGCGGCGTCAACCACATACCATTCACGTTTTACCGTTTCTGGCT
>JBNMPD010000146.1:0-8114 GCA_051276225.1 Flavobacteriales bacterium | reverse complement strand
AAGTTTACTATCAATCTTTCCTGACTATCTTTGCGGGTGCCTTGATTGAATATTATGTCGCGTGCAACACGTGCTTCTATTTTTGCGTTGTTTTATTAAAACGTTTATGAAACCAATCAATCGCCTCTGCGACTCCTCTTTCAACTTGTACGATAGTTGGCTTAAGCATAAAAAATACGCAAATAAGATGAATGTAAAAGAATAAACGCTATACCTGTTCTGCGCAACAGCGGTTTATTTTTGGGTTTATGTTTATTCAATAGAGAACTTGATCAGGTTGACATATACCTGTTATTACCACTGCGTATCTAGGTGTGTGCGGCGGTCTTTTTTGTGTGGTGTTGACTCGTATTCAGGTCAAAATCATGAACACCACCGTGCTTGAGTAGAAGATCGCTTGTTGTACTTGTCATCAAACGGTATCAAAAGTGAAATAATTTATTCAAATTGTGGTGTTAGTTTAAGTCAAACCTGCTGGCTTAAGCTAAACATATGCAATTCAGTTACATCATTTATTTTGCTTTAATTCTGTTGGGATGTTGCCTAGTATCAAAGGCTTTCATCCGCTTGCAACTCTCTCGAGCTAAACATGCCTCGCTTCGAGGCCACAGTAAATGGTCGCGGCGTATTGCCGGAAAAATTCCATTTTTTACTTACACTGACGCTGAGTATTTTAGTACTGATGGTGCACCTGATAATATTGCTCAACTCAGGCGAGTTGGCATGCAAAGGTTACAAGATAACTTAGCCAAACAATCGGTAAAAACTTTGGCTTATTGTGAATCGATAGAGCAGAGCATTTCAGATATACGTTTTACCAGTCACTACCGCGTCCCTTTTCCATATCGAAATCAGTTAAGCAAAATATTCAAACTTGGATCTATCGCAGATGAAACCAAAGGCAGCCAAATAAAAGATTTGGACGGGAATTGGCGTTATGACTTGTCAGGCTCATATGGTGTCAATGTATTGGGGTATGATTTTTATAAAGAGTGTATGCATGCCGGTGCTCAGAAAACCCAATTATTGGGACCCGTGCTTGGCGCATACCATCCAGTTATTGGCGAAAATGTAGCACTGATCAAACAAATATCGGGCTTAGACGAAGTGTCTTTTCATATGTCAGGCACTGAAGCCGTGATGCAAGCGGTGCGACTAGCACGTTATCACACAGGCAAATCACACCTTGTTCGTTTATGTGGTGCGTATCATGGCTGGTGGGATGGTGTGCAGCCGGGCATTGGTAATAACCGCAAAACCCACGATGTGTATACTTTGGCTGATTTAAGTGAACACACCTTGCATGTGCTTAAAACCCGCAAAGATATAGCGTGTGTTTTGATCAACCCATTACAAGCGTTTCATCCCAATGCCGATTCAGCATCTGACGTATCGCTGATTGCTAGCGATCGTCATACCCATTTTGATAAAGCTGCGTATAGCCATTGGTTACACAAAATTAGGAAAGTCTGCACACAGCAAAATATCGTGCTGATATTTGATGAAGTGTTCACTGGGTTTCGATTAAGTTACCGCGGCGCGCAAGGTTTTTTTGGGATTCAGGCGGACATGGTAACGTACGGTAAAACCCTGGGCGGTGGTTACCCTGTAGGGGTGCTGGCAGGGACCAATTCGTTGATGAAACGTTTTAAGGAAGATAAGCCAGTAGACGTATCATTTGCCCGAGGCACCTTTAACTCTCATCCTTATGTGATGGGGGCCATGAGTGAATTCCTTAGGCGTATTCAACTACCCGACATTCAAGCCTTGTATCACACTTCTGAAGACCTTTGGAATGAACGGGTGGCTCGCTTTAATCAGCGATTATTAGTCGAAAAACTACCCATTAATATTACTAATATGCATTCTATTTTGTCGGTTATCTATACCCAACCGAGTCGATACAACTGGATGTTGCAATTCTATTTGCGCCACGCTGGCCTAGAGCTCAGTTGGACAGGCACGGGCCGGTTTATCATGAGTTTTAGTTATACCGATGCAGAATTTGAACAAGTGATTGAGTGTTTTGTAAAAGCAGCAAAACAAATGTCGCAAGACGGATGGTGGTGGTCATGTGCTGAATTGACTAATAAAGCTATCAAGCGTCAATTCTTAGGGGATATGTTTGCCGTCATGTTTCCTATGCTACGTCCCTTATTACCTGCACCGCTGAGTAAACTTAAAAACTCAGTCAATGCAACCATTGAGCCTTTAACAGCAGCCGAATTTGTAGTGCCGTCAAATAACAACACAAACCAGGTAGGTTAAATATGTTAATAAAACAAGAGAAACGACAAGAGAAGAGTTTTAGGCCGTCTTTACACGTTGAATTTGATGTTTTTTTACAGCAACAGAGCCAAAGATTTGATCCAGAAAATTGTCTGAAAATTGATTTTCATTGCCATGACCACAACAGCGACGTGCCTGACGAATTATGGGGGCGTATTCTCAGGTTGCCAGAAACATGGTTAAAAACCAAAAAACTGGTCACGTTGCTCAAAGACAACGGTAGCCAAGTGATAACCATCACTAATCATAATAACGCGCGTTCTTGTTGGGATCTCAAGGCTAAAGGAATAGATGTACTGGTTGCTGCAGAATTTACCTGTTTTTTCCCAGAGTACGATTTGTTTATCCATGTTTTAACCTATGGATTTAGCCTAGAGCAAGAAGTGATACTGAATAAAAAACGCCAAAACGTGTATGAATTTTTGCGATACGCTGCGGCCCAAGACCTGCCTGTTATTATGCCGCACCCTTTATACTTTTATACACGTAATGGAAAAATTGACTTAAGCCTATTTGAAAAGCTGGCAGTGATGTTTACACGATTTGAAGTATTAAACGGACAAAGAGATCTGTGGCAGAGTGTCCTAACACTCAACTGGGTGCAAAGCCTCAGTCCCGAAAAAATCCTTGGTTTTGCCAAAAAGCATAACCTTAATCTTGCCGACTTTGCTGTCGATCCCTATGCACCAAAAGTGTTGACCGGAGGCTCTGATGATCATACTGGTATTTTTGCAGGACAGTGTGGTTCGTACTTATACATCGAAAATTTGGTTGCGCGTCTTGAAACCACACCCGCTTCTGAACTGGCATTAGAAGCGTTAAAAAATGGTGATGTCGCACCTTTTGGTCAAGTAGGTGAAAACCAAAAGCTGAATATTGCGTTGTTAGATTATTTTTCTCAGGTGGCGACCAAAATCAAAGATCCCGGCTTATTTAGAATAATGCTACACCGTGGTTCAACATGGGACAAGATGGGCTGTTTTGTGGTGAGTAACCTATTGTTAGAAATGCAAAAGCATAAAAAAACCATGAAGTTCTTTTCTTTTGTGCATGGATCACTACAAGGTAAAAAACCTAATAAGCTGCTCAAGTGGCAAGTATCTAAAGACTATAGGTTTTGTATTAAGCAGCTAGAAAAAATCGCTGACAGCAGAAGAGAAGGACTTGAAGCGTTCACCGAAACAACGAACCTTGCCATAAGAGACTTGTTTACTCATCTCAATCGACTGATTGCAGAAAGGGTAGAAAATACGATTAAAGACTCTAACAACGTTCACTTAGATATCTTTTCTACTGAAGAAATTACCCGCAAGTTTGAAATTCCAAGTCAACTTACGGCGTTATTTTTGGGTGAAGGCAAACGCCAAGATAATATGAGTAATATTCGAGTTGAAAAGTTATTAGATAAACTGTCTTTTCCCATCTTAATTAGTTTGATTTTGGCTGGCTCTACCTTGGCGTCGACCCGAGTGTTGTATCAAAATCGTCAATTACTCAATCAATTTGCTCAACACTTAGGCAAAAATCAGCACTCAAACCGTGCCCTATACCTGACTGATACGTTGCTTGACAAAAACGGTGTCTCAACGTCCTTATCTGGCAAACTCGAAGAAATTCAACGTGCTGATTTACCAATTGATTTTTTGATATGTCATGCAAATGCAAAATCCGCCCCACATTTACATGTGGTGCGCCCTATCACTGAATTCGTAGTGCATCGTTATGGCGAACAAAAAATTCGGTTCCCCGACTTGATGGAAATCGCTAATATTTTTTATACTGGCGGTTACGACAGAATTATTTGTTCAACTGAAGGGCCAATGGCCGCTGTATCATTGTTTATTCAACAAATGTTCAACGTGCCTAGTTACTTTTTTATGCACACTGATTGGGTTGATTTTATCAAACATACTACCGACCTCAATCAACATGAAAGAGACCGAGTGAGACGATTAATGCGCGCCTTGTACAATCAATACGATGGTGTTTTTGTACTCAACAGTGAGCATAGAGACTGGCTAATAGGACACGAAATGCAACTCAAAGAAGATAAAGTATTTTTGACTGCTCACCACACCCAGCCAAGAGATATAGGTCTACACAAAATCAACAAAGCCAGCATTATTTCTGGAGCAAATGACGATACTCCGGTGTTGTTTATTGCCTGTAGGTTAAGTAAAGAAAAAGGGATTTTGGACTTACCTGAAATTGTTGGTCGGGCTAAAAAGCGTATTCCCAAGCTTAGAATTGTGGTGGCCGGTTCAGGCCCTGCTCAAGAGCAACTTAAGCAAGTATTACCCGATGCAGTCTTTTTAGGTTGGCAAAATAAAAAGCAACTAGCGGCCCTGTACTTAGGTTTAGATTTATTTGTCTTTCCGTCACGTTTCGATACGTTCGGGAATGTGATCTTGGAGGCCTTTGTACATGGCATGCCTGCTGTTGCTTATAACTGTAAAGGGCCTAAAGACATTATCCAAAATAATAAAAGTGGCTATTTGGTTGATGATATTGCCGGTATGAGCTCAAAGATCATTGAGTACTTTTTAAATCCAAACACACAACACACTATGCAGCAAAAAGCCTTACAACGGGCCTCTGAATATCAGGCTGAACCTATCATGCAGCAATTTTTGCAAGATCTAGGTTTGTCGTTACCTATTATGTACAACAACCAGAAAACGGTGGCTTAAGCATGAGCTCAGTTGTGCAAACATTATCAAAACGTGAGCAGCTTAATTTTCTTCTAACTAATCGTATTCCCAGAAGAGGATTAACCCTTTTTATGGGCTGGTATAGCCTCATAGAAAGTCCGCTCTTGACCCGGTTCTCAATTTGGGTGTGGTCGTTATTTGCCGAAGACTTAAAACTGCAAGACGCTAAAAAACAACGTTTTACTAGCTTAGGTGACTGTTTTACCCGTGAGTTGAAAGACGGATTAAGACCTATCGCTAAACATCCAGAGTTAGTTGTAAGTCCATGCGATGCGATTATTGGTGAATATGGTGATATTCAAGGTACGCAGGTTTTTCAAGCAAAAGGTTTTCCATATGATATCAGTGAGTTAATTCCAAATTTACAGATGCATCATAAATACCGAAACGGTAAATATATAACCTTACGTTTGAAATCTAGTATGTACCATCGATTTCATGCACCTGTAGATTGTTCTGTTAGTAAGGTTACCTACATATCGGGCGATACTTGGAACGTTAATCCAGTTGCGTTAAAACGCATAGAAAAACTATTCTGCAATAACGAACGGGCGGTAGTCGAATTACAGTGTAATCATGCCACCAGTTGCATTACGTTGGTACCCGTTGCCGCTATTTTAGTGGCGAGCATGAAGTTTAACTTTTTGCCTCAGGTCCTCGATTTGAAATACCAAGGCCCAAACAATATTCTCTGCGATGCCCAATTTAAAAAAGGTGATGAAATGGGTTATTTCCAGCACGGCTCTACCATTATTTTATTTGCCACCAGTAATTATCAATTTTGTGAAGACATTGAAAAGGGCAAACAGATAAAAATGGGACAACCTCTTCTTGCCGGACATCTAACCCGTTTTTCATAACAACAATACGGTACAAGTAGGCCGTTGATTTATTAACTGACTAACCACAATAGGTAACAACATGACTTTTTTCGAAGAGCTACAAAAACAGCGTTGGGATGACCACCGTTATTATCACCACAATAGAATTAACCAATTTTTACACCTACTCAGCGCCAGTTGTTTTATCACTAGCTATATTTTGGTGTTTTATTATCCTGCCGCCGCCGCTCTAGTCGGCTGGCTATTGGCTATGGTGTTACGTCAAACGGGACATTTCTTTTTTGAACCTAAGACTTATGACGAAGTGAACAAGACCACTCACGATTATAAAGAAAGTGTAAAAGTGGGTTACAACCTACAACGTAAAGTTGTGTTGTTATCCATATGGGCATTAGTGCCTGTGGTGTTATTTTTTGAACCCAGATTTTTTGGTATATTTACGGCTGCTACTGACATCAGTGGATTTGTTAATAATATGGCAATGATATGGTTAGTGGTGGGTTTAGGCGCGATAGTGTTCAGAACTGTGCATTTATTTAAACTCATGGGGGTGCAATCTGGATTAGTCTGGTTTAGCAAAATTGCAACAGACCCCTTTCACGACATAAAAATTTACCATAAATCTCCGTACTACATTATAAAAGGCGAAATGTACGACAATATGGATGATTGGTACGAAGATGTGTCTTTTGAGAACAAAGCGTAGTTATTGGTTTACAAGGGGTGGATATAAAACAGTAAGAATAGCCATTTCTTGGCCATTGAGTTTATATTTAATGTGCATGTTTAAAAAAGCGCCAATTTAAAAACGCAGGTTAAAAAACGTGGGGTCAAAAAACGCAGGTTCAAATTATAAACGATTAAAATTTAACTAACGCCATTTTACCGATAGAGTCAAAAGATTCCTCAGGGAAAATAGTGCTAGATGCGCCGGTCACTATGTGATCAGGCACAAAGATATCAAAATTTGGAATTGCCGTTTTGTACAGATCTATCAAAGAATAGAAACTCGCCCCAGACTCGCCTGGGCCGCCAGCAATTAAACAGACAAAGACGCTTCTGGCTTTTAATGCTGGAAATTTACGAATGAATAACTCAATCTTTTCAGACTTATCATCTTGATAAGTAAGCGTCGTTTCAAAAACCGCACATAAAGATGATTTTGTTCAAGGAAATAAGTCAGCATCCTGACACGTTGCAAAAATCATTAGCCCATACTGGGCTTAATAAAAACAAACTACTTAAGAGCAAAGATAATTTCATGTTTTTCTTTTAATAACGGCCTTTGAGCATCTATTAAAAGCTATGTGAAATGTATTTTCATATGCAAATGTAAGATTTAATGTTTAAGTAAGTAACCGTTAGCAAGCAATGTATGCTTAGAATTTTCATCTTTGGCTGCATCAGCTTTAATCAACCTATGAATAATTTAGTTTGCCGCACACTTCACTTCACTCTACTATTTAAGGTAGCTATTTAAGAAAGTTACTTTTTGAATCTGTTGTTTTTTAATTAAGGATTTATTATGTTGAAATTATACGGTTCTATTACTTCTCCCTATGTTCGTCGTTTGCGTATTTGGTTGGCGAATACTGAACATGAATTTATCAATCTACAGATTTTTGCGGAACAAGACAGACAACTACTTGCGGCTAAAAACCCTACCATGAAAATACCCATGTTAGAGGATGTGACAGACGATTCGGTACGGGTCATTTACGATTCGAGAATCATCTATCGTTATCTCACTGATAAGTTTGATGACCCGCTGCTAAATTGGGAGCAAGAAAACCAACTAACCTTGATTGATTCGGCCAATGATTCTTTGGTGCAAATGTTTATTTTATCTAATTCAGATATTCAGCCTGATGAAGATAAGTTATTTTTTAAGTTACAAAAAGAACGCGTTAATGCGGTATTAGTGCAATTAAATGAGATGGTGGCGAGCCAACAATTTATTAGTTGGAATTATCCTGCAGTATGTCTTTATTGTTTGGTTGATTGGATAGAGTTTAGAAATCTACATAATATGCAGGGCTTAACTGACTTATTGGCCTTCCATGATGACAATTTGCAACGTATTGAAGTGACCGCCACTGATCCACGAAAATAAAAAACGACAGTAAAACCCAAATTAAAAACGACAGTAAAAAACTAAAAGGTCTTACATGAACGAACAACAAAAACTCGAAGCTGAAGCTTCTGCTTTTAGACAATTATTAAAACATTTAGATGAAAACAAAGATGTGCAAAATATTGATTTGATGATCCT
>JBNMPD010000145.1:0-8211 GCA_051276225.1 Flavobacteriales bacterium | reverse complement strand
TTAGAAAAAATCCAACAAACGGGCTCTTTTAAACTTGATAATTGTAAGGATTGCATCAACGCATTGCTAGAAAAACTATGGCAAGCAATACCCATACCTGTCGCAGCACCTACTGCAAAACAATTACCCTATTCCAATCAAAACGATATGTTACAAAAGTATCAGCTTTTTTTACAGCAGCAGCTTGTGCAACAACATAAAAGTGGCACGCGGTTATGACCTTCTCCCTAGGCTTGTTTTCTTATTATCCCATCGCCGCAGGTGTGTTGATTTTGTTATTACTGATAGGCCTAGCTATAAGTAGTTACTTTGTTAGCCAACGTTTAAAACATAAAAAAACAAGACGGGTCAGCGTGTTAATCGCTAATACAGTTGCCGCTTTGGCAGTGGTTGGCTTAGCTTTTGATATACAGATCACCAATAAACAAGTTTCAGTCACTTATCTAGTGACTAACGGGGCAACTATTGAGCAGTTATCACAAATCGATAAACAACAACCTATATTTATTATGCAAGGGGCAATGGGTGTGATGGAGGCGATGGAATCAATCAGCGATAACAATATAGTCGATATCGCCACTGCAATTCATATTCCATCACAAGTGTTATCTCACCAACCTGACATCAGTAATCTACATGTCTTAGGAGATGGACTAAGCGCAGAGCAGTGGCGAGACATGCAACTATTGATAGGTGATACATTCAAAAATATTTCAATTACCTTTTCAACATTCAAACCACGTATTGGACTAATCAATATGCAGTGGCCGAGAGAATTGGCGGTAGGACAATTTATTCAAATAAAAGGACAACTTCAGGGCTCGGATGGCCCTGATACTGTCGATAATATTTATCAAGTAACGTTAGTCGATCCAATTGGCCAAATCGTTGAAACCATCAGGCTCAAAGCTTCTGAAAGTTTTACCTTAAGTTTTCCAGCAACAAGCATTGGACAGTGGGTCTATCGACTTCAGCTAAGTAAATCAGGTGAAAACAACCCCATAGCAGACGAACCGATTGCGTTTGTAGTTGCTAAACCAGCCACTTTAAGAATACTCATTAAACAATCGGCGCCCTCTTTTGAGACAAGGCAGTTAAAGAACTGGGCGGCGGAGTTTGGTAGTCAAATAAGTGTGTTAACACAGATTAGTCAAACTAAAGATATCCGCCAAAATATCAATATGGACACTGAGACATTAGAACAAATCACTCTCACTGCTAATGAACCTTTTACTGAACAAGCGTTGGTTAACTTTGATTGGCTATTGATAGATGGCCGCGCTTTACTGACATTAACAGCACAGCAAACAACCGCTTTACAAACAGCCATTAAAAACGGTTTGGGCATGTATATCATTACCGATAACGAACTGATCAACGCTTGGCCAGTGCCATCACTTGACTGGCTTTTGGATATTAACCTGCAACCTCTAGACGTAGCCAATTATTCAGCTATACCTTATTGGCCACATAGCAAAATTGAACAGGCTATGCCATTGGTTAAAGCCAACATCACTTCCGCAAGAGGGGCATACCTAGTGCAAAATAAAGAGGCACAAATACTGGTGTCTCATAGCAAAATAGGTTTAGGACACGTGGCGGTATCACTCATTAATACCACTTATGGCTGGCAGACATCGGGTTTGACCGAACAATATAGCCACTATTGGCAGAGTGTTATATATGAATTAGCCAGACCCAAACAGTCTGCTTATTGGCAAAGTACCCAACCTAATTCACTGACGTTGGTTAATAAGCATATGCAAAAATGTTTACTTGGCGCAACAGAGCTAGGTGTGACAACTTATGATCAACATCCATATCCATTAATATTGACTCAAGACTTAATTCAAACCGAGCAACAATGCCTTACAATGTGGCCAACAAATGCAGGCTGGCATAAACTTATTTGGTCAGAAAACACAACGGTAACAGATACAAATAATGCTCCAACGTCCTCAGTAAATACTTGGTTTTATGCGCATGCTGAACAAGATTGGCAACAATGGCGACAAGTAAAGAATCAGCTGGTCAGCCAAAAAATAGCACAACAACAAATAACAAAAAAAGGTGAAAAACCCTCAGTAAAATCCCTTGATAAGGACTGGGTTTGGGCGTTATTGGTGTTATCAATGAGTCTGTTATGGCTGGAGCGAAAACTGTTTAAACCTTGATTTAGGCCTGACTTATTCCTGATTGAGTCCTTAATTTAAAAAATATTAAAATAACATTACAAGTGAGGCGGTGCCTGTCATGACAATCACCAGCCCGCGATAGTATTTTTCTGGAATTCGTTTCACCAACCAGATGCCACACCAAGCACCTAACGCTATAAAAGGTAAACAGATTAAGTTGAGCAGAAAAGAGTCCACATCAATGCTTTGCCAACTGAATACATGAAAAGGCACTTTGAATAGGTTGATGGCCAAAAAAAACCATGCGACGGTACCAATATATTCATTTTTCGGTAAGCGCATACTGAGTAAGTACAAGGCCATGACAGAGCCAGCTAGATTACCAATCATAGTGGTAACACCACCTAACAATCCCATTAATAGCGCAAACCATAGATAATCAGGTATCGATTCTTTATTGCCTTTTTCCATCCATAACATAATCCCCAAACTGGCAAAAATAATGGCACTCATAACACTTCTAAATACGTGGTCATCAATCACATTACCTAACCAAGTACCCACTAAAACGCCCACTGCGGCAGAAGGAAACAGTTTGAGTAAGTATCCCCAGTTGGCATGTCTGTGGTAATACTTAACAGCAAAAAAATCAGCCATAATTAACATCGGTAACATCAAGCCTGCAGAGTGTTTACCGCCAAACATAATAGCTAAGAGAGGCACCGCAAACATTGATATACCATGTACACCGGTTTTTGCCATGCCAATAAAAAAGGCCACTAAAAAAAGCAGCATCAAACCAGCGTAGCTAAAGGAATAGCCAAATAACTCAAGCATAATTAAAAAAATTCTCCCAAGACAGGGCTTTACTCATTTTTGAATTTTATTCGAAACCTAGAAAGTCTGATTCCAAATAAACCTTTCTTAAAATTTGATGACCCTCCAAGACTCCCCGTATTGCTTTACAGTAGTTTTTTTGAGTCGCTATATTTTCAATATATTGCAATATACTGGCTAAGGGCGTTAACACTTTCAATAGCGTTTAACGCATAACTGTTGAGTAAACATAGCATGTCTTGGACATGTTGTAAGTTCTGATCATTCAGGGTTAACACTGCTATTTTGATTAAAATTTATAACAATAGCTACTGTGAAATAGGCGCGAATAAAGCCTGTGTAAGGATTTGCAAGTCTAACGTATTTAACTCAATTTCTAGCCCTCTGCGACCACCACTCACATAGATTGTTGTATGCTGCTGGGCAGCATTATCAATGAGGGTTATTAAACGTTTTTTCTGTCCAAGAGGGCTAATGCCCCCTAACACGTAACCAGTGCTTCGCTGCACTTCGACTTTGTCAGCCATCTCGGCTTTTCTAGCGCCACAAGCCTTGGCCACACTTTTCATATTCAACATAGAATTAACTGGTAATATCGCAACAACTAGCTGCCTCGCATCGAGTTTAACCACTAACGTTTTAAGCACTCTTTCGGGTTTGACTGCCAGCTTTTCAGCAGCTTCCAATCCATAAGAAACATGCCCACTATCATGCTCATAGTGGTGAACTATAAAGTTTATTTTTGCCTTTCGAACACTGTTAATCGCGGGGGTCATACTACTGTGGCTCGACTACTATTTTTCGGCCACACAGTTTTTTTGAACTCGAGCTTTGACTTGACGGATCATATTCATATCCCTTTCTGCCTCGGCATCAACCAAATCTAGTCGCGAGTCTTGGCACTTCAATTTATTGGCTTGTTGAGTCAGATAAGCTTGATCTTTTTGCTTTTGAATTGAACCTTCAACACCAGAGTATTGACCTGAGTTTTCAGGTCGTTTCTCTCTCTCGTAAGGGGGTGATTGATGAGAACCACAAGCAACAAGTGTTAAGACTAAAGCGCTGACCATAAAAATTTTATTCACTGTATGTTCCTTATAAAGGTTAATTATTGCTATTGAAACTTAGAAACAGACATCCCTAATCTGAACGTACTTTGGCTAACTCAGGTAATTCGCCTTCAAGACCCATGGCATGTTGAATGATTTTTTGTTTAGTTAATGACGAATGATCCGCCAAACGTAAACCAGTATCCCTGATTAATTTCTTAATAGGTTGATTTCCAGCAAATAAACGTTTGAAACCCTCCATTGCCGCTACCATTTTGACCGTTTCAGTTTTGCGCCAGCGCTCAAAAGGACGTAAATTTTTGGCTAGTCCAAAATCCTTGTTTTGCTCAACTAACTTTATAATCTGTTCAGCCAAAGCGGCGGCATCTGATATACCTAAGTTTGCTCCCTGACCAGCTAAAGGATGAATGGTATGCGCAGCATCACCAATTATGGCGACTCTGTTACCTACCCATTGTCGCGAGTAGCGCATTTTAAGAGGGTAACTTTGCCTGTCACTTACCAGTTGACACATGCCTAAGGTGCAATCAAATGCGGCAGTCAGCGCTTTGTTAAATTCGTCATTAGACAATTTCAGCAGTTCGGCTGCTCTGGGTTCATCTTGTGACCAAACAATCGAACAATGATGCGCATCCCATAAAGGTAAAAAAGCCAAAGGTCCACTGGGTGTGAAGACTTGTCTGGCGGTGTGATTGTGTGGCAAAACTGTTTTGACCGTTGCCACTATCGCATTTTGATCATAATCCCAAAATGTTTGCGCAAAATTCGCTTGTTTTTTTACTATGGAATTAGCGCCATCAGCGCCTATGACTAATCTAGCGGTTAACTGGCTAGAGTCATCTAAGGTAATAAAACACTCTTGTTGACCAAACACCAACTGCTTAATTTTTTTAGGAACCAGTAATTCAATGTGGTTACTGTTTTGCGCTTGAGTCCATAAACTGTGCCTAATAGCTTGGTTCTCAACAATATGACCTAGCTGCTTTTTTTGAACTTGGCTGGCTGAAAACTCAATTTTTCCAAAACTGTCTTGGTCCCAAACCTGCATATTCACATAGCTGCATAATCTATTAACGTCTAAATGTTGCCATGCACCTAAATTGTGTAAAATATTTTCTGACGCTAAAGTTAATGCGCTAACTCGCAACTGAGGAGCGCCGCTTGGTATGAACTGGCTGATATGACTTTCAACAACAGCAACCGACAAGCCGCTATTTTTTAACGCAAGTGCTTGAGTCAAACCAACGGTGCCACCACCCACTATGACAATATCGAATACGTGCATACGGTTAGCGACTCTTTCTTAGCATCAGTGCTTCAATGTCATTGATGGTCTTAGGCGCCGCTAAGGTTAAGTTTTCGTGACCACTTTCGGTTATTAATAAATTGTCTTCAATACGAATGCCAATACCTCGCCATTTACTCTCAACGTCTGCATCAGGCGCGATGTAAATACCGGGCTCAACGGTTAACACCATACCGAGTTTCAGTGGTCGAATTTGACCGTCAATCTTATAATCACCTACATCGTGAACATCCAAACCAAGCCAATGACTCAGACCATGCATATAAAATTGTCGATATGTTTGGCGTTCAATATTATCAGCGATTTCGCCTTTCAAAATATGTAAATCAATCAAACCTTGGGTGATCACTGCAATCGCTGCGTCGCTAGCCTGTTTGATAACATTGTTAGGTTTAATCATCTCAAAAGCGGCTAACTGAGCATTCAGCACTAATTGGTAAAGTAGTGTTTGTTCTGGTGAAAACTGCCCAGAAATAGGGAAAGTACGTGTAATGTCGGATGCGTAACCTTGCCATTCACAACCTGCGTCAATTAACACTAAATCGCCGTCTTTTAATTCTTGATTATTTTCTGTGTAATGCAAAATACAGGCATTATTACCCGACCCAACTATTGTGCCATAGGCTGGATATTTAGCACCTTGCATAGCGAATTCGTGATGAATTTCTGCTTCAAGATGGTACTCATTTTTACCAGACTCAACAAATTGCATCGCTCGGATATGAGCTTGAGTAGCAACTGCTGCAGCCTGTCGCATCATCTCTATTTCATTAGCAGACTTAATTATTCGCATTTCATTTAAAATAATACGGACATCAATCAGACTAGAAGGAGGCTGTTTACCTTGTCTTGAAGCATCACGTAGCTGTTGTAATATCGAGAAAATCAATTCATCAGCATCTACATTATGCCCTTGAGCAAAATATAGATGTTGATGACCATCAATTAAGTCTAATAACCTTTCATCTAATTCGTCTAAAGCAAAGGCCATATCTACAGCGAATTGTTGCTTAGCTTTTTTTGGACCAGCTCTGCGCCCATGCCAAATTTCCATAGCTGGGTCTTTGTCTAAACAAAATAAAACACACAAACTTTCTGCATATACCTGATGATTAGACAGCACTAACCAAGCTTCTGGCTCGGGAAAACCACATAAATATTGAAAATAACTGTCTTGCCGAAAAGGATACTCGGTATCGCGGCTACGTGTGACTAAATGGGACGCCGGCACCACACAAATACTATTTGGCTGCATTTCTTGTAATAGGTGCTTTTGGCGAGTTAAAAATTCTATATTATCAATAGGCAATGGTATGACTCACTTTACTGTCTGATATAAGGAAAACGTTACACTTATTTAATCCAGAATTTAGTAAAAAATTGAATAAAAGATGTAATAAAGAGCTGAATAAGGAATTTACTTAAACGTCTAATGAACCGTTTTAGGTTCACTTTGTTGTTGTTCCGGTGACTTACCTAATTCATTAAAACACAACATAGCGGTAACACGGACATATTCCATGACTTCAAACAGTGCCTGCTCTGACTCTTCGGTTTCACTCATTTCATCGTCCATTCGTGCTATTTCTGCAAAGTCCTCTAATCCTTCTTTAACGTCAGCAGAACAACCGGTTAAATCATCCTGATGCAGACCAAACCCAAGCATAAACCCATGTACCCAATTCAATAACGCTTGACCTCGTTCATTAATAGGTGACGAGTCCTCAGGTAAGCACAACACGAGCGCAAAATCACTTTCGACTAACTGTTGACAAGTCACGTCAAAAAGACTTTTAAATGCTGCTTCAACTTCTTTAGAGAAGGACTCACTTTGATGAATAAAATCGGATAGAGGCTCTAACCAGTCTTGGCACTCTAGTGGCATACCCCCGCCTAACATGCCACAAAACATACCTTGAATTTCAGCGGCAGTAGTTAAAATATTGTTACGTTCAAGTAACGGAGTTAAAGTATCAAAAAGGTTGGTTGATGTATTCAAAGTGCTCTCTCAATCGTTGGACAAAGCAATCTTAACACTCCCAAGAAAGCAAATACATATTCGAGAGCAGATAGCACTAGTATATCTGCCCTCGAACAGATTATAATAGTCTGTCTTGATGTAGGCTGAATATTTTAGCACTACATTAAGAGTTTCTATGTCTCCTGGGATGTTTGCCAGTTTAGTTATGTCCCTGGCCGATGCTTTTTACCTAGGGAGTTGATTCCACTACTATTGTGCAAGCTTGGCTCGTATCAAGAAGCCTACGGTAGCGATGACACTTCCGCCCTGAACTTTCGGTTCACGGGCTTATACTAGGCAGCGGCATTTTGGGAGACGTCCAAAATATTAATAAAGGATTGAGATTAATAGCTATATGAAACACGAAGCACAAATTCAGACTTACGGAAAAGATGTGATAGAAAGTTTGTCTTCAATTGTAAAATGGAAGTATGACGACTTTCATAATGTGATGTTAGCTGAATTTTCAGTAGATAAACAAGACCTAGTGTTGATTCCTTTACAGCAAACATTACCTTTGAGCTGGGATGTTAAAACCATCAAAAAAGCACCAGAAGAAGCAAAACATTACGCTGGTGAATTTTCAAAACTGATAAAACAACAAAAACTATTCAGCACCAATATTGAGCGACACCCAAAAGTGATGGTAGTTTGGTGGCCATGGGGTCATGGTGCCACAGTATCCATAAGATTGTTTTTAACCAATACCTCTCCATATGTCCCCAAAACAGGGCTAATGCACAAGCTAACACGCTTTTTTGTTTAGATAAATTTGCTGTCAGAGTAAAAATCACTATAATTGCTTGCAGACCAAATGGTCAACTTTTTAATTAAAGGTTATTA
>JBNMPD010000144.1:0-8272 GCA_051276225.1 Flavobacteriales bacterium | reverse complement strand
ATAAGTTTTGCGCTTACTCCAGCATTACTGTTTCAACTAAAACACTCACTATTTTTAGGTGCTGAACCCCATATTCTATGTTTGAAAAATATCTTATTTTTTAATAGAAATGAAACTTGTAAATTAATCCGCGAATACAGTCAAATTAAACATTCATTTTTTGAATGAAAAACATAAATTAATATAATTATAGTTATTTATAAAACCTTATTAAAATGCATCATAAAATAATATTTGTCGTTTTATTGTTTATAAACAGGACATACATTTTACGGGGTTAATTTATGACAGTTCCAAGCATGCTCACGTCCTACATCAACGGTAAGTTTGTTGATAGTCAACATTATTTCAACAATATTAATCCCGTTGACGGCAGTATTATTTCGAAAGTGTCTGAAGCAGATCTTCAAATGATTGATGCGGCCGTTTTAGCCGCAAAGCACAGTACATGGTCACAATTAACACTAAATGAGCGCTGCACGTTACTGAACAAAGTCGCTGATGTGATGCAAGAACGTGAACAAGCCTTTATTGACGCAGAAATCGCGGATACAGGTAAGTCATTGTTCCAAGTCAAGACGATTGACATCCCTCGAGGCACCGCCAATTTTCGCTTTTTTGCTGATTTAGTTAAATACCCCAGTAATGAAAGTTTTATGACTGACACCCCCCAAGGTGGAAAAGCCTTAAACTACAGTGTTAATAAACCTCTTGGCGTGGTTGCTATTATTTCACCATGGAACCTGCCTTTGTTGTTAGCTACATGGAAAATAGCACCTGCTATGGCCTGCGGTAACAGCATCATTTTTAAACCTTCCGAAGAAACCTCTTCCACAGCTTTTTTATTAGCCCAAGTTATGGACGACGTAGGTATTCCCAAAGGTGCGTTTAATTTAATTTTAGGCCGAGGATATGCAGTCGGTGATGCGATTACTAGTCATAAAAATATTGACGCTATTACCTTCACAGGTGCATCAGCAACCGGCCAAAGAATAATGGCTGCTGCAGCTGCCACCGTTAAGCCTATATCTTTTGAGTTGGGTGGTAAAAACTCAGCAGTGGTGTTCGCTGATGTAGATATCGATAAAGCGGTGGAAGGTGTGGCTCGTTCAACATTTACCAACTGTGGACAGGTCTGTTTATGCACTGAAAAAGTTTATGTGCATAGGTCCATTTTTGATGTATTTGTAAACAAACTTAAAGCACACGCTGCGGCTATTAAAATCGGCTATCCACAAGACAAAGATGTGTTTATGGGACCTTTAGTTTCTAAAGCACATCAGCAAAAAGTGCTTTCTTATTATGAACTGGCTCGTGATGAAGGAGCAAAGGTTGTTTATGGCGGCGGCGTGCCAAAGTTTAGTGATGAGCGAGATAACGGTTGCTATATAGAGCCCACTATTTTTACGGGCCTTGACGATCAAGCCCGTATTAATCAAGAAGAAATATTTGGCCCAGTATGTCATGTCTCACCTTTTGATGATGAAGATGAAGTCATCAAACGAGTCAACAATACTGAGTATGGTTTGGCTGCGTCAATATGGACTGAAAACTTATCTTTAGCCCATAGGGTGGCACCTCAAATTCACGTAGGATTAGTTTGGGTTAATACTTGGTTCTTAAGGGATCTACGCACACCATTTGGCGGCACTAAGCTATCAGGTGTGGGCCGTGAGGGTGGTTTACATTCCTTAGCTTTTTACAGCGAACCAAGCAATATCTGTATCAACATCGAAACACAATAGAGGCGTCAATGATGCATCAATCAAATCAAAGTAAAGTGCTGAGTGATAAAGCGAAACCTAGAGGAACGTTTCCTCATGTCAAACGTGCGGGTGACTTTATCTATATTTCTGGCACCAGCTCGCGGCTTCCTGATAATAGTTTTGCTGGCGTTGAAGTGGATGAAATAGGTAGCACAAATTTGTGCATTGCCAGTCAAACACGCGCAGTTATAGAAAATATTGCTGACATCCTCGCATCGATGGATGCCACGTTAGAAGATTTAGTGGAGATATCTACTTTTTTAGTAAATATGAATGATTTTCGCCTGTACAACCAAGTTTATTCAGAATTCTTTGACTTTAATGGCCCTACACGCACCACTGTTGCCGTCCATCAGTTGCCACATCCGCATCTCCTTATCGAATGTAAGGCAGTGGCTTATAAACCATTGGACAAAAAGATAAAGGAGCCTTCTTATGACTAAATTAGCTGCATTTAATTTTCAAAACTGGATAGCAGAGCATCAGCATTTATTAAAGCCACCTGTTGGCAATGTACAAATTTGGACCGATACCGACATGATGGTGACAGTTGTTGGTGGACCCAATCAACGTACTGATTTTCATGACGACCCTGTTGAAGAATTTTTCTACCAAATGAAGGGTGACATGGTACTCAAAGTGATTGAGGAGGGAGAGCACCGTGAAGTGTTTATTCGTGAAGGCGATATTTTCTTTTTACCTGCTCATGTGCGCCATTCTCCGCAGCGTCCAATGGAGGGAAGCATCGGTCTGGTAGTCGAGCCTAAACGTCCGGATGGCGTTAAAGATGCCTTTGAGTGGTACTGTTTTAAATGTGGTTCGTTGGTGCATAGAGTGGAAGTTCAACTCAAGTCAATCGTGAAAGACTTACCGCCTATTTACAAGGCTTTCTATGAAGATACGGTCGCACGTACCTGTCATCACTGTGGCGAGTTACACCCGGGTAAAACGCCTCCTAAAGATTGGGTAACGCTTGAGAAAAAATTGTGAATGTTATCGATATTCATTCGCACTTTTTTCCAAAACAATGGCCTAGCCTTGCCACACGTTTTGGCGGTGATGACTGGCCTTGGCTGCGTCATAATAACGATGGCAGTGCCATGTTAATGCGTGGCGAGCAGGAATTTAGACCGATTTACTCCGCTTGCTGGGATGGTCACAAACGACTGGAAGAAATGGACCGTGATGGTGTGCATCAGCAAATCATTTCTGCAACCCCCATTTTATTTGCTTATGAACGGCCTGTAGAGCAAGCACTTTACTGTGCACAACTATTTAATGACGCTGCTCGTGAAATTTGTCAGGTTAATCCAAAGCGTCTTTTTTCACTGGCTCAAGTACCTTTACAAGACCTTGATGCGTCTTGCATCGAAGCCACACGTGCTAAAGCAACCGGGCACGTTGGCATACAAATAGGAAATCATGTTGGTTTGAAAAACATGGACGATGCCACCGTATTGGCATTTCTTGAACATTGTGCGCAACAAGACATTGCCATATTTGTGCACCCGTGGGACATGATGGCCAGTGAACGTACTAAAGATTACATGATGGGCTGGACAGTAGGCATGCCCGCCGAAACCCAACTATCAATTGTATCGATGATACTAGGCGGTGGTTTCGACAAGGTGAGCCATAAGTTGAAAATATGTTTTGCCCATGGTGGTGGATCGTTCGCTTTTTTACTAGGTCGATTAGAGAATGCTTGGCAGCATCGCGATATCGCTCGCGGCAAGTCACTGTACCCACCCAGTCATTACCTAGACCGTTTTTATCTTGATACTGCGGTATTTGATCATGATTCGCTGGAGTTGTTAGTCAAAAAGATGAGCACTGACCGTTTGATGTTTGGTACTGATTATCCTTTCCCGTTAGGCGAACAACAAATGGGAAAACTGATCAAAACAGCGCCAACCTTATCAGATGCAGACAAGCAGAAATTATTGTCCAGTAATGCTGAGTCTTTCTTCAATCTCACCCAAATATAGGACTTTTTTATGTTAAATGACATCGCTCATAAGTTGGATCACGCTGCAGTTAACGCCTCGAGCGTCGACCAAATATCCCTTAGCCACGCCATTACGTTGACACAAGCTTACGCAATTCAAAAGCTGAGTATTCAGAAGCGGCTCGATCGTGGAGAAAAGCTAGTGGGTTATAAAATGGGTTTCACCAGCCACGCTAAAATGAAGCAAATGGGTGTTGATGATCTTATTTGGGGGCGTCTTACCAACGCCATGCTGATAGAAGCCGATTACACCATTGATTTATCAGATTATGTGCATCCCAGAGCTGAGCCTGAAGTGGCTTTTCGAATGAAAACAGCACTATCAGGCAAGGTGACAAAAGAACAAGCATTAGCTGCGATAGATGCAATAGCCCCAGCTATCGAAGTAATTGATTCGCGGTATCGCAACTTTACGTTTTCATTGGAAGATGTCATCGCTGACAACTGTTCGAGTAGCGGCTTTGTGATTGGCACTTGGCAGCCTAAAGGCACCAATATTGACGGTTTAACCATTCATCTGCAGGTAAACGGGGAAGTGGTTGCTAGTGGCTCCAGTAACGATATTTTAGACCACCCCTTGAATGCATTAGTCGAAGCTGCCCGCTGTATTAGTGAGGCAGGCGAAGAACTAAAAGCTGGGCAAATCATTCTTGCTGGTGCAGCAACTGCAGCTGTCGCACTAGCACCTAATCAAACGATATCTGCCGATGTTACCGGACTAGGCAGCTGTGCGTTCAAGACTAAGGGATAATTTATGCATTATGAAAACACGCTAGCGTATGCTGTTGAGCAAGATAAGTCGGATCCCTTATCAGCTTATCGTGAAAAATTTCATCATCCCATCATTGATGATAAACAAGTTATTTATTTCACGGGAAACTCCTTAGGTTTACAACCTAAAAGTGCCAGGGAGTATGTCAACAAGGAACTCGATGAGTGGGCAAAATGGGGAGTAGAAGGTCACTTTCTGGCTGAAAACCCCTGGGTGAGTTATCACGAAATATTAACCCCCGCATCGGCTCGCCTAGTCGGCGCAAAAGAATCCGAAGTAGTATGTATGGGATCATTGACCAATAATTTACATCTACTTTTTGTCTCATTCTATCAACCCACAGCAAAACGCTTTAAAATTATCAGCGAAGCAAAAATGTTTCCTTCTGATCGTTACTTATTAGAAACACAAGTTAAGCATCATGGTTTTGAACCAGATGAGGCTATTATTGAAATTGCTCCACGAGACGGTGAAAACCTGATCCGTGAAGAAGATATTATTGCGGCAATCGAAGCACATAGTGACGAACTAGCGTTGGTTTTTTTTGGTGGTATGAATTATTTTACCGGTCAGCTATTTGATATGCAGACGTTAACTCAGGCGGCTCATAAACATGGTGCTATTGCTGGATTTGATTTAGCCCATGCAGCGGGTAACGTACCTCTTGAAATGCATAAATGGAATGTTGATTTTGCGGCATGGTGTACTTACAAATATATCAATTCAAGTGCAGGTAATGTGGCAGGTCTATTTGTGCATGAACGTCATGGCAACAATACCTCTATGAACCGTTTTGGTGGCTGGTGGGGGCACAATAAAGAACGCAGATTTTTAATGGAAAATACCTTTGACCCAATGCAAGGGGCTGAAGGTTGGCAATTAAGTAATGCACCGGTAATGGGTATGGCAATATTAAAGGCCTCTTTAGATATTTTTGATGACGCGGGTATTCATAATTTACGTGCCAAAAGTATTAAGTTGACGGGGTATTTAGAATTTATTTTTAATCAGGTACTCACAGAGTTTCCAAATGTGAAGTTGGAAATAATCACACCTGCTGATCCACTTAAACGTGGTGCGCAACTTTCAATAAAACTTATTGGCACTGATAAAAGTTTTTTTGAACAACTCACTCAAGCAGGCATTATGACTGACTTTCGTGCCCCAGATGTGATCAGATTAGCGCCAGCACCGTTATATAACAGTTTTGAAGATGTTTATCGCTTTGGTCACACCTTACATAAATTACTAGCTAATTGGAGTTAATATGAGCCAAGTATCTAAAAGAATCACGGTAGCAGGGGGCGGGCCAGTTGGCGCGCTGCTTACCGTCATGTTGGCTAGGCAGGGCTATAAAGTTGATTTATTTGAATCACGAGAAGACTCACGTCGTAGCGATATTTATCAAGGTCGATCAATTAATATTGCTTTGTCAGACCGTGGCTGGCTGGCACTAGAGTCTGTTGGTATAGCACAAGAAGTAAAACGCGAGGCTATACCCATGTACCATCGTGTTATGCATGATCTTGAAGGCAATTTAACCAGGCAAGCCTACGGCAAAGAAAAGCAGGCCATTTGGTCAGTATCACGATCTAAAATAAACGAACAACTTGTTTCTTTAGCTGAAAAAGAAGAAAACGTTTCTCTGCATTTTAATTGCCATATTACCGATATAGATTTTGATGAGCCTGCTATCACTTTCAACACCAAGCAAGGGCAAATAAAACATAGTACTGATCTGCTATTTGGAGCAGATGGAGCGTTTTCGAAAGTACGCAGAAAAATGCAGGAAATCCCTCGCAAGCGGATTAGCTACAGTCTCGAATATATGCCTCAGAGCTATATTGAACTAACTATTCCTGCAGCAGCAGACGGCAGCTACCAGCTTGAGAAAGAAGCACTGCATATTTGGCCACGTAAAGACTTTATGTTGATTGCTTTACCCAACCCTGATGGCAGTTTTACCTGTACCTTGTTTATGAATCAAGAGGGTGATATTTCATTTGATGCACTCACGCAGCGGCCAGATGTCGAAGCATTTTTCAAAACCTATTTTAGTGATACGTTAGACTTGATAACCGATCCTATTGACGAATTTATGAATCGAAAAGCGGCACCCTTGTCTTTGGTTCATATTTATCCTTGGGTGATCAACAACAACGTAGGTCTCATTGGTGACGCCGCCCATGCAATGGTGCCCTATTATGGTCAAGGCATGAACAGTGGTTTTGAAGATTGTCGAGAACTCAATGAATTAGTGGCTCAACACAATGATGATTGGCCAAAAATATTATCTCAATATCAGCTACAGCGTAAGCCAAATGGCGATGCTATTATTGAATTAGCCAAACGCAATTTTATCGAGATGAGTGAGCTGTCTGGTGATGCGAATTTTCAGTTATGCAAAAAAATTGAAGCTAACTTTCACGATCGTCATCCCACGCTTTGGGTACCGCTATACTCAATGGTGACATTCTCACCTCATATACCCTACAGTGAAGCATTACGTGTCGGCGATATCCAAAAAGAAATCATGGCGCATATTATGGCCTTACCTAATATAGAAAAGCGCTGGCAAGACGAAGATGTCCACAAAATGTTATTTCAGTTAACTATTGACAGAAACTTGCAAGGAGAAACAACATGAGTTGTCCTCATCAAACGAATTATCGAGCGATGGAAGACTCCATTCATACTGATTTTAAAGAAGACATGTCTTATGGTGATTATTTGTGTCTTGAAAAAATATTATCAGCACAACAATTACAAAGTGAGCAACACGATGAAATGCTCTTTGTGATCATACATCAAGCCAGTGAACTATGGTTGAAACTTGCAGGTCACGAGTTAACTGCTGCGATTAGGAATGTCAAAGAAGGAAACTTTGGGCAAGCCTTTAAAGTTATTTCGCGAGTCAAACAGATTGTTAGACAACTGACTCAATCATGGGATATTTTATCCACATTGACCCCAGTTGATTACCTGAAATTTCGTGATGATCTGGGACACTCTTCAGGTTTTCAGTCTTTTGGCTATCGAAAAGTGGAGTTTTTACTGGGTAATAAAAATGCTTCGTTGTTAGCCGTGCACGAAGGCAATGCTTTAGTGCACAGTGAACTCAAAGGCATACTCGAACAACCCAGTTTGTATGACGAAGTTATCTCGGCATTACATACCGCAGGGCTTAAAATTGATACTGAGGTACTCCAGCGAGATGTCACCTTACCTTATCAAAGGCATGACTCGGTGCTAAATGCTTGGTTGACCGTGTATCAAAACTCCGATCAGTATTTTGAATATTATGAGTTAGCTGAAAAACTGGTGGACATTGAAGACGTTATTCAGCAATGGCGTTTTAAACATATGTCGACTGTGATGAGAATTATTGGTAACAAAGCAGGCACAGGGGGCTCTTCAGGTGTGAGCTTTCTTAAAAAAGCACTGGATATTAGCTTTTTCCCTGAGTTATATAGCGTAAGATCTCAGCTATAAAACTCTAAAAAAGTGAAATAAAAGCACAGAGTCATGTAGCACCTCTGCTTTTATTTCACTTTAAAGTGGGTCTGAATGATTCAATGTTATTGTTTATGTATCGGTGTACATCAAAAGTACCCAACAAGTCAGTGACAGCAAAACACAATTACAAAATCATTAAAGTTTGGCTTTGACAAGATTCAGAGCAACATCTTCAATCATATCTTCTTGACCACCAACGGTTTTCATTCG
>JBNMPD010000143.1:0-8284 GCA_051276225.1 Flavobacteriales bacterium | reverse complement strand
TGGTGACGAAGTAGATATTGAGATCCACAGTGAATTTCAGCGCCAATAAGATAGTAGTTTGTGAAGCTGAGCGTTTAGAAAAACAATGTGATTTTAGTGATAATTATTTTTTAACCTTATAAATTACCACTGTCTTAACTTTTAAAAGGTTTAGTTGAATAATAACCGATATCAACCTTGGTCTTGATTTTTAATTTTAATTTGAATTTGAATTATACCCAGCTAAAGGCTTTCATTAACTTATTTTTCAGAGGTAAGTTAAACCAAACCCATAAGGAAATAAAGGGTTGTAATCTTTATCGTCCTTATTCACTTTAGGTTGGGCTAACTGTGGCCAACTGAAAGATAACTTGCCTGTAAAGTTATGACTGCCAAACAATACATCACTGATCCCTTGACCTTCAGAGCCGGGAAGCCATGCTGCTATAAAAGCACTCGACAATGCTAGTTCTTGTTCGATAATAAGCGGCCTGCCTGAGACCAAAATAGCTATCACAGGCACACCTTTATTAGTGATGTTTTTGATGGTTTGATAATCTTCTGGGTATAACTTATTGAGTTCAAGAGAAACGCCACTAGCCTGCAATATTTTTATTTGACCATTAATTTGTGAGCCAGCTTCGGTGATGATTTTATCATCAACTCTAATATCGCCCATGCCCTCAGCATAAGGTGTTTCCCCAATTACCACTATTGCTACATCGTACATATCAGATGTTACTTCAAGGCTATCCTCACTGACACTTAACTGCGCTCTTGCGGCAACTTGTTTAATGCCTTGCCAAATGGATGTACCACCTACTATTTCTTCATTACTGTTGACTCCTTGCCAATTAACCGTAAATCCTCCGCATTGATGGCCAAGATTGTTGGCATTTTTACCCGTAACTAAAATTCGGGCATTTTTGTTGATAGGAAGAATGTTGTGCGCGTTTTTTAATAAAACCAAAGACTTTCTGACTGCTTTACGTGCCACTTGGCGATGTTCATCGCTACCAAATGAAGAGTGATTAGACCATTTTCTGAGGGTTGGTCGGGGCTTATCGAATAAACCAAAAGCAAACTTGGCTGATAGAATACGTGTGACTGCATCATCAATCCGAGCCATAGGTACAGTACCTAATTCAATATGACTTAGTAAATGTTCAGTAAAAACCTGCCAGTTTCTTGGAACCATGAACATATCGATCCCAGCGTTAACACCTCGGGCTACAGCCAGATAAAAATCGTCTTCTAGATAATCAATGCCTTGCATATCTGAGATCAAAATCCCATCAAATCCCATGTTTTCTTTTAATGTGTCGACTAATAAGAATCTGTGCCCATGACATTTATCGCCATTAAAGCTGCTAAATGACACCATCACACTCAATACCCCAGCATTGATAGCGGCTTGAAAGGGGCTAATATGCAAAGCTTGTAGTTCTTCAAAGTTTGATTGGGTATCACCATGGTCGATACCATGATGAGTACCTCCGTCACCAATAAAATGTTTTGCGCAAGCCATAATATTGCCATCGGATAGCGCACCTTGTAACCCTTGAACTAGCTTGGTGGCATAACTATGCACGATGGCGGGAGTCTCAGAAAAGCTTTCGTAATTTCGACCCCAGTGATAATCACGAGATACTGCTAAGTTGGGAGCAAATGTCCAATCAACACCCGTGGCAAGTACTTCTTTTGCTGTGATTTGGGCAATTTTTTTAATTAGTTGGGTATCGTTAGCTGCTCCTAAACCGATATTGTGTGGGAACACCGTTGCACCTTTGACATTGTTGTTACCATGCACGGCATCTAATCCATAGAGGATGGGAATACCTAAATGATGCTCATCTTTATAAGTCGATGCCATCCAATAGGTATCATTCATTTCTACCCATTCTTGAGGATGGTTGTTGCCGGGGCAAGAGCCTGCACTACTAAGTATTGAGCCTATATGAAATTGTTTAGCTTGTTCTGGCGAGCAGGTCGTACGTTCAGCTTGGGTCATTTGCCCCACTTTTTGTTCAAGTGTCATGATGTCTAATAAAGCCCGTACTTTATTTTTTAGCGTTTTATCTTTTTGTCTGTTAATCATCTATTATCTCAAACTCATCCTGCGGCCCAGATTGTGAACAACCGCCTAACCAGATTTGAAATTGCCCTGGTTCTAGATTGAGTTGCATATTTCTGTCATAAAATGCAAGTTTATGAGTACTTAATTCAAAGGTAACCCATTCACTTTTGCCTGCGGCTAATTTTACACGCCTAAAATCTTTTAATTCTTTGACTGGGCGAGTCACACTGCCCACAAGATCACGAATATACAGTTGTACTATTTCTTCGCCATTGTTATTGCCAATGTTTGTCAATAACACTTTAATCACTAAGGTCTCGCCTGAACGTAAGCTATTACAATTAAGCTGAAGATTTTGATAGCTAAATTGGGTGTAAGAAAGGCCAAAACCAAAGGGAAATAAAGGACTGAAATGCGTGTCTAAATGAGAGGCCGCCATACCGAGTGAGGTTTGTGGTGATTGCACGGGGATATCATCCATATGCACATATGCCGCTTCAGTTGCAGGTTTTCCAGAATGCTTTTGTGCATAGTAAATAGGCACTTGTCCCACTTTTCTAGGAAAAGTAACAGGTAACTTCCCAGAAGGGCAGGCTTTGCCAAATAACAGGTCAGCGATGGCTTGGCCACCCATTGTACCTGGATGCCATGCAAATAAAACCGCATTTACCTTTGGTAATACTGCTTCAATTGTTAAGGGTCTGCCTGCCATGATCACTAACACAATAGGTGTACCTGTTTGGGCAATGGCATCTATTAACTGTTCTTGACAGCCGGGCAAACCAATTTCTGCTCGGCAATGGGCTTCTCCTGACAATATAGACTCTTCTCCCAATATCAATACAGCTACATCTGCAGTAGCCGCTGAATCAACTGCCTGTATGAAATCCGCCTGATCGTGACTGCGAGATGTCTGCATAGCCTTGACGTGTTTAATGTTAACTTTACCTGATAATGCTTGTTCCATAGCTTGCAGGCAGGTTTGACTGTGCTGTGAGTCACCGTCAAAAATCCAGGTGCCCAGTTGCTCATAAGGATCATCGGCTAGAGGGCCAATTATAGCGACTGAATGTAATGAATCTGTTGATAGTGGAAGAATGTTTTTTTCATTTTTGAGTAAAACACAACTTTTTATTGCTGCGTCTTTGGCAATTTGTAAATGCTCTGAGTTAAGAGGTGTAGGTAACAAACTTGCATCAGTATAAGGAGAATCAAATAAGCCTAGTTGCCATTTTAGTTGCAATATTTTTTTGACTGCAGTGTCAACTTGCTGAATGCTTATGCGGCCTTCTGCTAGCAGGCTGGGCAAGTGGTCAAGATATGTAGTGCTGACCATTTCCATGTCAATACCGGCATCTGCTGCTTCATAAGCAGCATCTTTGTTGTCTTTACTGAAGCCGTGGATTGTTAGCTGCTGGATTGACTCCCAGTCGCTAACCACAAAACCGGGATAATGCCACTCTTTCCGTAAAATATCAGTCATTAACCATTTATTGCCTGAGGCAGGGACACCATTAAGATCATTAAAGGCTGACATAAAAGTGGCGACACCTGCATCAGCGACGGCTTTAAAAGGCGGGAAATAAACATTGCGTAATTCATTTTCTGGAATATTAGTGGTGCTGTAATCACGTCCACTTTCCCCAGCGCCGTATCCTGCAAAATGTTTAGCGCAAGCGGCAATGCTACCATTTTTGTGTAAGGCGTCACCCTGAAAACCTTCTACCATGGCAACGCCTAGGACTGAACATAAATAAGGGTCTTCGCCTAAACTTTCTGCAATTCTACCCCAACGAGGATCTCGGCTTATGTCAATCATTGGTGCGAAGGTCCAATTAACACCTGCAGTCGCTGCCTCTAAAGCACTGATATGAGCACATTGTTTTACGGTTTCAGTACACCAGCTAGCTGCTTGTCCCAATGGTATAGGAAATATAGTGTTAAAGCCGTGAATGACATCACGTCCAATTAACAAAGGGATACCCAGTCTACTTTCTTCAACCGCTAGTCGTTGTAGTTCATTAACTGTGGGTAATCTGACTTCATTCAAAACTGAGCCCACTTGTCCTTGGCGAATCGATTGAGTCAGCTGTTCAGGAATACACTCGCCATAACTAAAAAATTGACTCATTTGGCCAATTTTTTCTTCTGTGGTCATACTCGCTTGTAAACTAATTAGCATGTCCGGATAGGTGTAACTTTCGGAGTATTCGCTGGTTTGATTCGATGCTTCGGTGGACAAATTCAATGACATTAAAAGACCTGTAACTACTATTTGCAGCCGAGGATATGGCTACGTTGTTTGTTTTGTTAATAAAATGTTTAATAATTCTCGTAACAATATTTTACTTTGGAATTTACACAATCTAAATAAGCTAAGATGGACTTGATATGAGATAGGTAGGATAGGGTATTTGGTCGCTACTGGTAAACATGTTTTAAAGATAAGTATTATGTAAAAAACGCCTAAAGTTATAAAATTTCACTCTTAATCGTTTTAGTATTTTTAACTATTATATTTTGTGTGTTGTCAGTTTGAATTTGTTTATATGTAACAAGGACTGAACAGATTTTTTTCAATTTATTATTACATTTCATTCAAGTCTATATGGATAAAGAAAGCTTTTTTATTAATGGAATAATGATTTATAGGGGCTTCTTAAGATAAGAACATTTCCTAAAGCTTTATCCCTTTGATTGATTCGATTGTGGCCGACGTATGAATTATTGATGAATTAGCTATGGGTGATCGACATGAAAGTGACGAGTAAATAGTGTAATTGGTTATGTCAGTAGGGTTAGGTAATACCTTGGTTTTATGTTCAACATCACCATTTTTATATTGTCTTAGGTTGCACTAAGCTAGCTGATAATCTGATGGCATAACCATATGCAGTTTAATGTTGTAGTAATAAATAAGGTTTAAAACATTAGGAAAGCAAACTGGTTATTATAAGTGAATAAAATTTGAAAACTTAGATTTGATGTTACTTTGATGGAGGCAAAAAAACTGTTTTTATGGGCAGATAAATACTATCTATTAAGTTTATTCACCAAAGTAGCGCGTAATTTGCGGGCCAATGGTTCGTCAATAGGATTTAACACGCCTCTTTTGTCCTTTGGAATGTGAATTTGTTCTTTGGGCGCAAAAATATAATGTTCAAATATATCACGCCACGCATCTCGTTGTGCTTGAGGTAAATCACGAATGCTCAGAAGGGCATGATTTAATGCATCCATAGGTGCACCTATCTGTATATCAACTTGTCGCCACCAGTAATTCACTAACACATTAAAACAGCTTAAACCTTCTACATGATGCCACCACATACTGGGTATGAAAATAGCGTCCCCAGCTTCTAGCTCAGCCACTTGAGCATGTTGCATAGCCTCTTCAAATCTCGGGTGTTTGTCTAAATCAGGTTTAGCGAAATCGACTAAACTAGCAGACTGCCCAGCTGGGGTGAAATCCAGCGGTCCCACGTATAAATTATCTAATTGATTAGGTGGAAACAAAGTAAAACGTCTTTTGCCCGCCGCCACACATGCTATGTTGTCGGTGACATCGTAATGAGCGGCAATACGCGATTGATTGCCAACCCAGACACTAATAAGTGGATTTTCAACCAACAACGGTAAGTCATTATCATGTCTGAAACTTGGTAAAATATGATCTACCGAAGTGGATCCCATATACAAACCAGGTGGATTAGGCTGATGTTCGAATTCGGCTAAATCATCAAGAACTTTGTCAAACGTAGTGGTAGTGGCGCTAAAATTAAAACCACTCAAGTCATCATTGTAAAAAAAACGGCCTTTGTGTTTAGCATCTGCCGAAAAGGTGCGAATTTTTTTTTGATTGTAATGTTGTCTTAGATAACTTTGAGCCGCGTGGTTGGACATGTTGGCCTGTGTAACCAATGGCCAATCTTTAATTAACCCACGCAACACTACAGGAGTGGTTGAACAAAGTAACTCAGAGGTCAAACTTTGGTTTGTGGCCTCTGTGATTTCTGTGATTTTTTGGATTGATTGTTTGATTTCAAACATCGTTTATTTTAATTGACGATTTTTCAATGTTATTAAATGACTCATATTTGGCATAGATGCCAGTATCATATGAATGGCTTTTAAATAACCTAATCGATGTAAATCAGCTACTACAAGGTCAGAAAGCTGCGCAACTTTTTCTTCGTTAATAGTATACAAAAAATCCATTGCATGGTTTGTTTCATCGTCTAAAGTGACTTTGATTTCGACACTCTCGATTAACTCATGTTGCTGCAAGGTATCAATAAAAGTCTTGGTGTCTTGATGGCCTTGGTAAATGCTCATCAAAGTAGCACTAACTTGTTGCAGATAGGGGCTCTGACCACCTTGGGGAAGAAACACGGCTTCACCTTGGTTGTAACTAATTCGTGGGCTGTCCATATCGATGTGAACAACCGGATCCTCGCTGACGACTCCATCTTCAGCGTTTTCTTGAAAACCGATTAGAAATGGCCGTCTTTGGATACTCAAAGGAATATAGTTGACTTGCCAACCTGAGTCAGTCAAAAATAAATTTTCTTCTCCGGCTAAACCAAACAGAGCAATGGATTCAAACTGTCCTGTTTGAGTGTTTTTTTGAAAAAATATGGGGTAGTGGGCCTGCACGTCTCGAAACTCTGAGATGAACACATGGCTATAGCTGCTGTTATCACCAAATTTTGGCTTGTTTTCTGTGATTATATGGATATCTTTGTGGTTGATGTTATCCAATAATTGATGATTGGGCATGCATTATCCTTTAAATTTTTTGTAAGCCGTATTGTTTTATTTTATTAATCAACTCACGATTATTAGGCAGTCCGGCGAGTAATTTCTGAGTTAACTGTGCATTTTTTTGAAATGTCTTTTGGGCTAAGTCAAGATTATCAGAACGCCTTGATGTATGCCGTGCTGAAGTCTCAAAGCCCATCCCATAGAGTATGTATTGATAACTAGCAGAAGGAAACACTTCATCGGCATGATCAAAGTCCAGTTGCCACGGTGACTCAAATTGCCACAGTTTTAATAGTGTCTGTAAATCTTCAGGAATACTTTCAGGTAAACAATTGTCTCGCCAGTATTTAGTGTCTGTGCGTTTGGTTAAAATATAATGTAACTTTAGAAAATCGACGATCCTGTCCCATCGATAAAGAAATTTATTATTAAAGCGTTTAGCAACTATATCCATTACATCACGATTGGCCGGTAGTTGTTCGCTTATCATGGCAGCCGACAATTCAACTAAAACTAATGCAGAAGCTTCTAAGGGCTCTAGAAAACCTGCAGAGAGACCTACAGCAACACAATTTTTGTGCCAGAAAACTTTTCTATGGCCAGGGTTGATAGGAATTTTTCTAATCTTTATTTCATCGGCTTGTTTGCCCAAAGTTGGCCTGATGTAGTCACGTAATTCTTTTTCAGCTTTTTCAACAGTGGTGTGGGCAGATGAAAACACATGGCCCACACCTCGACGAGAAGGCAAGCCAATATCCCAAATCCAACCAGCGCTTTGACCAGTTGATATGGTGTGTGAGGCAATTGCATCGTTTTCATTTTGATAAGGTACGTGCACAGCTAATGCTGTGTCGTTAAATAAAATATGCTTTTTACTGATAAACGGAATGTCGTAATGTGTACCCAATAACAAAGACTTAAAGCCTGTGCAGTCAATGAAGAGGTCACCTGTGATATCGCCATGAAGTTTGGTGCTGACGGAGGCAATGTCACTATTAGGCGCAGAGTTCACCCCAGTAACGTGGTCTAAAACATGCCTAACACCTAATTTTTCAGTACAATGCTTTTGTAAAAAAGCAGAAAATTTTCCTGCATCTAGATGATATGCATAATTTGCCACATGGGCATATTCGGGTGTAGTAATTTGTTTTGGTGCGAGGCCTTTTTCGCACAAGTGTCCTTGAAAACTGACTGCATCCGCAAAAGAAACTTTATCTGATTGAGGTTGCCAATAAGGGGCTAAATTAATTTTTTCAAAACCTTCAGGCAATACTAATGGATGATAATAAAAATCATCTTCTGCACCAGTGACCCATTTAGCAAATTTTGCACCCTGTTTAAATGAAGCATCACATTCACGAAAAAACTCTGTTTCATCGATGCCCATTTTTTGAAGCGTGCCGCGCATGGTGGGCCATGTGCCTTCGCCCACACCTATGGGTTTGACATCAGGTGATTCGACTA
>JBNMPD010000142.1:0-8339 GCA_051276225.1 Flavobacteriales bacterium | reverse complement strand
ATATCACCGATGATTTGATAGCTCCAAGAGGTTAACTCCTGACTGGTATTCATCTTGGCGGTAATAGTCGATGTATTAGTATTTCCATCTGTCAACAAGAAACCAAACGCACCGATCATCGACAACTCATTATTACTATCGATATTGGGTCTATCTGCAAGATAAATGGCATGGATTATTTTTGCTTAGCAAAAACATTGTTTGCGGTGAGTAATACAAAAAGCTGGGATATCAACTTCACGGAATAAAAAATACTAATAATCAAAAAAATAACAGAAAATTATATATAAGATCTTTGTTCTTGTGGATAGATTATGCAACAAGCTTGGAGTAAAACTAACTTAATTCAAATTAGCGCAATGAAGAATTCATTATACCCAACACACTGTCAGCTTCCATAGTTGCAAATTTAATCGCGTCTTTTAAATCTTCATGATCAAGGTTTAAGTGTTTCAAAACTAAAGGAGTGACTAATTGGCTAGCAGAATACAAATTGCTATGCGCCATTGCCACTCCAGCACGAGCAGCAATATAAATAATCGACACATCCTTGCTTTCTAGAGCTTTATTTTCGTTATGCAGATCCATCACAGGAATATATAAGTGGCTTGGTAAGTGCCAAAACTCCATAAGTTTTGCGCTGCAAGTGGCATAATCAAAGCCTAAAATTTGCTGTTGTAATTTCCACGGTGAGATTTGCTCGTCATATTTACAGCACTTAATTGCCAAATCTGGGGCTTGAACCGCAACCAACAGCTCGCCTAAATTATGCAATAAACCCAGCAAGAAGAAACGTTCACTACCTCTTCTTTTGATCATTTTAGCCAGATGTTTTGCAACTAATGCCGCATAAATACTTTGTAACCAAAATCTTTTTAGATCAATCACGTCGCTGCTGAAGTGTTCAAATGCAGAACTAGCTGTTTCTGCCATAACTAGATTATACAGGGCTTCGCCACCAATAATGTTAATAGCCATTGCTAAGGAATCAATC
Source organism: Flavobacteriales bacterium (assembly GCA_051276225.1). Lineage (GTDB taxonomy): Bacteria > Pseudomonadota > Gammaproteobacteria > Enterobacterales > Alteromonadaceae > Paraglaciecola. The sequence goes on along the minus strand of JBNMPD010000142.1, from coordinate 7,345 downwards.
TGCGATTCAAAACGAAACAATGGACTATTCGCTAATTTAAGCAACTTTGAAGACAAAGAGGGATCCAATTTAATATATCGACTAATATCTTCTAAGTCTGATTGACCATCATCCAACATTGAACGGATACGTACACAAATATCTGGTAAGGCAAAAGATTGACTGGCGACTCTAGCGATATCTACAGGGTGAATGAGTGACATAGTTAGTTTTTTGTGAAACAGCGTATAACTAGTATAAACATTCATCATTTGAAAAGTGAGTTTCTTTTTATTTTGATTGTATACAGATGTATAAATAAAATAGGTTGATTTTTATCCGTAAAAAGATAGTGTAATTCGATGATCAGTTCACGATGAAAATGGCAATGTAATGGAAGAACTTTCTGGGTTAGACGCTTCATTTTTATACCTTGAAACACCCAAAATACCTATGCACATAGGTGGTGTTGCTATTATTGAAGGTTCGCTTGAGTTTGATGACTTTCGTCAATATGTGAGTGAGCGAGTGCATACTGTTGAAAAACTTACCCAAAAGCTGGTCACAGTACCGCTTAGTCTCGATAGACCTTATTGGGTAGAAGATCCTGATTTTGATATTAATATGCACATGCATCGAACTGCCTTACCGCGTCCAGGTGGCTGGAAAGAGCTACGGTACTTGGCATCCAGGTTGTTTTCTCAGCAGCTAAACCGCGATCGTCCTCTGTGGGAGTTTATCTTTGTTGAAGGTTTAGACAGTATTCCTCAAGCACCTAAAGGGTCTGTGGCTTTAATCAGTAAAGTACATCATTCAGGATTTGATGGTAAGTCTGGTGCCGATTTGATGTCTATGTTGTTTGATGTATCACCAACACCAAGAAAGCCAAAGCCAGCCGTTATCAAAGAAAGGAAAGAGAGCCCCGGACCTGTCGGACTCATGGCAAAAAGCGCTTATAATTTTATTTCACGGCCTACTAAACTTCCTGGTCTATTGTGGGACACTGGTAAAGCTACCTTAAAAGCGGGTTATATGACTCGGACACAAGGCATACAGTTGCCCACCATGCCGTTTAATGCCCCTAAAACAAGGTTTAACGATACGGTTGAAATGGAACGAGTTTGGAACTCGACTATTCTAGATATTTACCGAGTCAAAGCATTAAGAAAAGTAGTAGACGGTGCAACTTTGAATGACGTGATCTTAGCTATATGTGGCGGTGCGCTGAGGCGTTACTTGTTGGAAAAGGGTGAATTACCCGATAAGCCACTTGTCGCCATGGTACCAGTATCAACCCGAACCGCCGAAGAAAAAAATGCTATGGGCAATCAAGTATCTGCAATGTATGTGCAGTTGGCTACTGATGTTGAAGATCCAATTAAACGACTTGAGAAAATTCAAATAAATACCATGGTAGGTAAACTTTACCAAGATGCTATCGATGCAAAAAGTCTAATGGGGTATGCCGAGTTAATTCCGTTTGGGCTAGCGGGCGTAGCAGCTAGGTTTTACTCCAGCGCGGCTATAGCCAAACATCATAATCCATTATTTAATGTGGTCATTACCAATGTACCCGGACCACAAATACCTATTTATCTTGCTGGTCATAAACTCATAGTTAATATGGGTACAGCCCCTATTTTTGATGGCATGGGGTTGATCATCCCTATTTGTAGTTATAACGGCACCCTATCAATTAGCCCCACAAGCTCAGTAAATTTGATGCCGGATTTAGATGTGTTTACACGTTACATACGCGACAGTGCTAATGAGTTAGAACAGGCAGTACAGGAAAAACTAGCCGGTCAAGCAGCCATTGATGCGCTTATGAAAAGCTAATCATGACACCAGTTAATAGGATTTGTTATGAAACATGTATTACCTAATATACCAAGACCCTCTTTTTTTCATATGTTCAGCGAAGGCAGATCATTAGTCGAGCTCAGTGCATTTGGCGCAGCTTTACCCTTTCTAAATAGGGTAGCGACTGGCGACGGACATCCGGTGATGGTGCTTCCCGGTTTTTTAGCCAGTGATTTTTCAACTAAACCGATACGTTCGTTTCTAAAATATAAAGGGTATGAAACCTACGGTTGGGAACTTGGACGTAATTTAGGCACACATATAGTTGGTGGTGAACAAGTATTAAGCGATAAATTAATCAATCGAGTGATTGAATTATCGGTCATCCATAATGCGAAAGTAAGCTTAATAGGGTGGAGCTTAGGAGGTATTTTGGCTAGAGAGCTTGCTCGCATTATCCCAGACTGTGTTCGACAAGTTATCACGCTGGGTAGTCCATTCAATGGTTCTCATGGGTCATCTCCCGCAGTTGAAAAGTTGTTTGAACTTATTAATGGTAATGTTTCCCAATCTAACCCCGATGTGGTGAGAAAAATGCTTACGCCGCCCCCGGTGCCTAATTCTGCATTGTATTCTAAAACTGATGGTGTTGTTCATTGGCAAGCTTGTATTAATCACCGAATTGAAGCACATCATCAAGCAGAAAATATTCAGGTGCGAGGTAGTCATTCTGGTTTAGGTCACAATCCGCAAGCTGTATGGATTGTAGCGAATAGATTGTCACAAGCAGAAGCGAGTTGGCAACCGTATAAAAAGATGAGCTTGAAAAAACTCAGTTTTCAGGCAAGCTGAAGCTTGTTTAATTTGCTGAGAGTTTGAGACCATTGAATACTATCACGCATCACCCCGAGCAGTTGGTTGCCACAAACAATATTGATATTAATTACGATAGTTTTGGAGATAAAAGTCATCCAGCAATTATATTGATAATGGGCTTAGCCACTCAAATGATTTATTGGGACGAACAATTTTGTAAACTACTCGCTTCACAGGGATATTGGGTCATTAGATTTGATAACCGTGATAACGGTAAAAGCACTTGGTTGGACTCAATACCTCCTCCCAGCAGCCTTGCTCTGCTAACAAATGCAGTGTTTAAACGCCCATTAGGGGCTGTTTACTTACTGTCTGATATGATGAAAGATACAGTGGGTTTATTAGATGCGTTACACCTCGAAAGTGCACACATAGTTGGCGCATCTATGGGGGGGATGATTGCCCAAGAAATCGCCATCAATCATCCACATAGAGTTAAAAGTTTAACTTCTATTATGTCTACTACTGGTAATAAGAGATTACCTAAGCCGTCTACCGCGTTTAGCTTTAAAATGCTGAAACGACCTCCTAAAGATGTCAACAAAGCCGTCACCTATGGCATGCATGTGTGGCGGATGATACAGGGTGATCACTATCCATTTGATCAACAAAAAGTGCTTGGCTTAATAACGCGGGCATTACAGCGAGGTTTTAACCCTGCGGGTAACACCCGTCAACTAGCCGCTATTTTGGACTCACCGGATAGAACTGAAGCGCTCAATACTTTAACCGTGCCAAGCCTTATTTTACATGGCGAGGATGATCCCTTAGTGCTCGTTGATTGTGGATATGCTACTGCTAAAGCCATACCCAACGCCAAAATAAAAACCTACCCAGGCATGGGGCACACCATACCCAGCCAACTTTATGATGATATAACCAAGCAGATACTAGAACACATTGATGCTATCTGACTTTATTTAAAGCGTGAAAACAATCCGTTAACGCTGCGCACCATCCATCTAGGATAGTGCGTAGCCATTTGTACTAACAATTTGTTAGCTATCTTGTCCAAAAATACTACTTCTCCTTTCATACTTGCCTTATACGCTTGTGAAGCAAGCTCCATAGGATCGGCTTTTAAAAACGTAGGAATAAACTTTTCAAAGCCATCAGCGTGACTGAGCATTTTGGTTTCTGTCATGCCAGGGCATACACAAGTAACGTTTACTCCAGTGCCCCGCATTTCTTCGGCAATACCTTCTGAAAAAGACAATACAAAAGCCTTACTGGCACCGTATGCTGCAAAATTAGGAGTGGGCATAAAGCTAGCAATAGAGCCTATATTGACAATCTTTCCTTGGCCGCGAGCAAGCATAGGTTTGATAAATTGTTGGGTCATATTGACCAAACTTTGGATATTTAATTGCAACAAATTATTTAGCTGTTGTGCGTCGCTTAGGCTTAACTTTTCGACTTGCATCATGCCTGCGTTATTCACCAAAATATCAATTTTAATTTCTTTTAAAGCAATCGCTTCAAACAATTTTTGTGCTGCATCGACTGGTATCAAATCGGCGGCAAATACATGCACATCAACTGCGTATTTAGCTTTTAGTTCGCTAGCAAAGTCCATTAATTTAGCTGCATTACGCGCTACTAACACTAAATCATGTCCATTCTTTGCGTATATCTCTGCAAAACTGCGACCTATACCTTCTGATGATCCTGTGATCAGTGCTGTTTTAAGTTTGGACATTGCGAACCTCGTTGTTAATTTAAATGATGTGGGAGCAAATCATCACATTAGCTACATTATGGATTGTTCTGGGTAAATGAGTCGTCTGAAAAACCAAGTTGTGGTGATGAATCAGTGGTACTTTTTAAATTCTTTTTAATTACTTTTGCTCTTCTTTTACGTGCTGCACAGGCTTTAATGATTTTACTTTGAACATCTTGTTCTAAGTTTATCCAATGTACTCTTTCCTCTCTAGAGCGAAAACAACCGACACAGAAACCTTTTGGCCCAGACTGGCAGACGCCAATACATGGACTACTAATTTCAAAGATTTCAATTTGTTTCAAAGTAAAACGACCGACATTGTTTTGTTCATTGTATTAAGTGTACGTCCGGCAAGATTTAATTGGAATTTAACACGTTATATCTAAACTCAAGTTACGATATGAAATATATACAGGCTTAGGTAGATTATTGCTATTTTTAAATAAAATAGATAAGGTCAATATCTGATTTATATCTCTTTACGCGAATTTATAGTGCGCGTTGACCGTTTTTCTAGCTTTTTTTTCTAGTCTTTTTTGTCCCGCGTTTTTTCTGTTGTAACCCATGCTGAAGACAGATATTTAGAAATACGCGTTATTCAAAAAGCATCTTTGGGATAATATTACAAGATGGAGAATAAGCTTGTAGGTACGCACACTGAAGAGATTGAAACCTTGCCTGGCATTTGTATCCGCAAACAATTAATGCCCTATTGATAAATATGAACCAATATTACAGTGAAAATTGACGTCAACTTAATCAGTAGGCATGGATTTAATATTGTTCGCTTTTATTTAAAAAAAGAAGGCCGCAAAGCGACCTTCTTATTGATAAAGGTAAAGTGCTACCAAATTTTTACTCTATCATCTGGTTTCATATACATAGCGTCGCCTTCTTTAACATCAAACGCTTGATAGAAAGCATCTACATTGCCAACTATACCGTTAACGCGAAATTCCCCTGGTGAATGTGAGTCACTAATCAACTGTGCTCTTAATGCGTCTTCTCGAGATTTACTGCGCCATACCTGAGCGTATCCCATAAAGAAACGTTGATCGCCTGTTAATCCATCAATCACCGGTGCGACTTTGCCATTCAATGACATTTGATAGGCTTTATAACCAATTGCGACACCCGCTAAGTCACCGATATTTTCGCCTAAGGTTAATTTACCATTGATGTTCTGACCTTCAATAGGTTCAAACTTGTTGAACTGAGCAACTAATTTTTTCCCTAATATATCAAATGCTGCACGGTCTTCATCTGTCCACCAATTACGCAAGTTGCCTTGACCATCGTATTTTGAACCTTGGTCGTCAAAACCATGGCCAATTTCGTGGCCAATTACCGCGCCAATGGCACCGTAATTTACGGCATCGTCTGCATTCATATCAAAGAAGGGCGATTGCAAAATTCCTGCTGGGAAAACAATTTCGTTTCTTACTGGATGATAATATGCGTTTATGGTTTGCGGTGTCATGGCCCAATCAGATTTGTCGACTGGTTTACCTATTTTGTTGGTGTCTTCAAAATGATCAAAGGTCGAGTATCGAATATAATTTCCAATCAAATCATCTGCTTTGATTTCTAAATCAGAATAATCACGCCACTTATTTGGGTAACCAATTTTAGGTGTGAATGCTGCTAGTTTTTCTAAAGCTGCTTTCTTGGTTTCAGGCGTCATCCATTCTAATTGATTGATACTTTCGCCATAGGCTTTTGTCAGGTTTTGGACTAATACATCCATTTTGGTTTTAGATTCTGGGGTAAAGTGGCGCTCTACATATTGCTGACCCAATACTTCACCTAATATACCACTTGTGGCGTCTACTGCACGTTTCCAGCGGGGACTTTGCTCCGGTATACCGTTTAACGTGGTAGAGTGAAAATCAAAATGTAAGTCGACCATATCTTGACTCAGACGCGAAGCGTAAGTGTCGACTAGGTTAAAAGTGAGATAATCTTTCCACGTTTGTAAATCATGAGCGGAGAATATCCCTGCAATTTTCTCGAAGTAGGGCATGTTACGCACTACCATATCACTCACTTGACCCACACCACTGGCATCTGCGTAGGTTTGCCAATCAAAGCTACCAAGTAATTCCTTTACTTGTGTTGTGCTCTGTTTACTATAATTTTTCTCTGCATCTCGGCTTTCAACACGTGACAGATGTTTGGCCGCAATATCTTTTTCTAACGCTATGATTTTACTGGCGGCGTCAGCACCAGACTTGTGCCCAGCTTTAGTTAATATATCTGCCATATATTTTTCAGTAGCCGTGCGGAAATTAACAAATTTTTCCTCGTCTTTGCTGTAATAATCTCTATCTGGCAGAGTCAAACCGCTTTGATAAAGATACATAGCAGTCATTTCAGGATCCTTAGCATCAGGTGAGGTATAAAAATTAAATACACCGCCTACTCCTAATACGTACAACTCACCGAATACCTTTGATAGCTGAGGCATGTCTTCTGCTTTGCTGATGGTATCCAACAGAAATTGCAGTGGTAAAATACCTTTTTCATTGGACAAGTTGACATTCATGTAGCTGTTATACATGTCACCCAACTTTTGCGTATTCGAGCCTTTTTCTGCATCAGTATTTGCTGACTCTTGGATAAGCGTTTTTAAGTTTTCTTGGGTTTCATCATATAAAACGTTGAACAAACCATAACGAGATTTATCTGCTGGGATCTCGGTTTGTGTCAACCATGTACCGTTGACATGTCTGAAAAAATCATCTTGGGCGCGCACGCTTTGATCGACTGCTGTTAAATCGATACCCGACGTTATAGGAGTTTCGCTGGCTAATGCCGCAGCAGTAGCTGTTTCAGACTTGCTTGTGGGATTACATGCACTTAAACCTAGTGTCAGGCTGATACCTAAAGCTATCATACTAATTTTTTTCATCTGCCTACCTTGATGGAGCAATATATTTTGCTCTCGTTTTGTTTCATAGAAAG
>JBNMPD010000141.1:0-8363 GCA_051276225.1 Flavobacteriales bacterium | reverse complement strand
CTGTTATTTTTCGTTACTATTATTAAATCTTACGAACATACAACACTCAATATTAAACATAGGTAGGTAGGAAATAATGAATTTCGGTCCTGTACATAAAATAACAATAGCAATTTTATTAGCAAGTGCTTTAACGGCATGTGTAGACGATGGTGATGATGGCAAGGAAGGTCTTGCAGGTACTAATGGGGTCGAAGGTGCCGCTGGAATCTCAGGAGTTAGTAATTTTGTAACCCGAGAAGATGTCATTATTACTAATGCCAATATTGCTTATGCAGCATACTCTGATTCGTTGTTTGCAGCGATAACGTTACGTGATTCATTAGCTACATTTGTTGCTACTCCAACAAGTGCAAACTTTTTTACAGCTAAAGAATCGTGGAAAGCATCACGTGAACCTTACGGACAAACTGAAGTTTATCGTTTCCGTGGTGGTCCAATCGATACCAATGCCGATGGAAGCGAAGGTGGAGTTGAAGGCGCATTAAATGCTTGGCCTCTAGGTGAAGCTGTTATTGATTACATCGCTGGTCAAGTAGACGGTGATGACGGGATTGCAACGTTAGAAGGAACAAATATTATTGCAGGTACTGCAACAATTGATAAAGCTTTGCTAGAAGGTCTATTTGAAAAGAATGGTGATGCTGACGTAACTACTGGCTACCACGCCATAGAGTTTTTACTTTGGGGTCAAGATTTAAATGACGATTTAACTGGCGCAGGTGTCAGAGATAATACGCCAGGCCAACGACCAGTGAGTGATTACGCACTCGATGGCGCATGTACTTCGGGTGCAGGTAATACTATTACCGTAGTAACTTGTCAGCGTCGAGGTCAATACTTAATGCTTGCTGCAGATATTTTAATAGAAGATCTTAAAACTGTTGTTAATGCATGGGAGCCACAAAGTGGCAGCCATTATAAAACTTTTGTTGCAGGTGGTGACGAGTCACTAGGCCTTATACTCGAAGGTATGGGTCGTTTAAGTTACGGTGAATTGGGAAGCGAGCGTATAAATATCGCATTAATCAATAATTCACAGGAAGATGAGCATTCATGTTTTAGTGATAATACACACCGTGATATTTTCTTGAATGCAAAAGGTGTTCAGAATACATTTAATGCAAAATATACGCGTATTGACGGGGAAGTTATTGAAGGTGCATCTATTTATGACCTGTTAGTTACTGAAGGTGAACATGTGTTAGCGAATAAATTACGTGGTTCACTAGAAGCAACGATGTCGGCAGCAGCGGTTATTGATACAAAAGCAAAAATGGGTATACCATTTGATGTGTTAACAGCAACAGATATTGAACAGCCGAATGTTGTGGCGGTTATTGCAGGATTAGTAACTCAAACTGATGACATAGAACAAGTGATCGATGCACTTGGTGTTACGGCTGGTGATCTAAAACAAGATGGTAGTACAACTATTGAATAATCTGCAGTGTAAGCATTCTTCAAATATATATTAAATCATGGGCTCTTAAGGGCCCATCTCTAGCTTGAGTGACATAAAGAATTTAAGAGTAAAATGGTGACAGAATTGATGAAGAAAATCGTTGTATTGATATTAGCTACTAGTTTTTTAGGGGCATGTGGCGGTAGTTCTAAAAAAGCAGAGTCAGTCATCGTTTTACCACCAATACCCCCCGTTGTTCTTTTAGACCATAGTGGTTTAACACCGTTATCAGAAGATATTATTTTAATTGAAGAATATTTAACGGGTGGAGATGCAACTGTATTTGTGACTAATAAAGATGCTTTTGGCACTCGCCCCCAAATGATTAAAAGTAATTTTAAACAAGATGGCTTTTTTACGGCGGGTGATCACTTATTTAGGACTAAACATACCGATATCGGTCCATTGCTTAATAATTCCGCTTGCCAAAACTGTCATATCAGTGATGGACGTGGAGAGCTACCCTTGTCAAAAACAGAACCTATGTTAACGATGTTATTTAAACTTGCTGATGAAACTGGTGCAAAAGATCCCATTTATGGTGATCAATTACAGCCCTTTGCTGTACAAAGCTTTGATGGTGGTGATATTAATTTAGGATTGGCTGTTTATGACGGTTCATTAAATGGCAATGAATTAGTTGGAGAAGCAACACCATATATTGAATATGTAACATTGTCAGGACAATATCCTGACGGCAGTAGCTACCAATTACGTTCACCTGTTTATCGAATAAAAGATCTAAGTTTTGGTGAATTTATTGAGGGTATTCGCTTTTCTCCTCGATTAGCACCGGGAATACATGGCGTTGGTTTATTAGAGGCCATACCTGCTGAAAATATCTTAGCACTGGTCGACGTGTCAGATCATGATAATGATGGAATTTCTGGACGTCCATCTATGGTTACTGATGTAATAACTGGAGAGATGGCCCTAGGGCGTTTTACTTATAAAGCACAAAACCCATCAGTATTACAGCAAGCAGCATCTGCTTATCAAGGAGACATGGGTCTTACCACAAGTATATTTGTCAATGAACCTTGCTCTGAGCAACAGCTATCTTGTCACTTTATCGCTGAACAAGAAATAAAAACAGCAGATAAAACCGATGTTAGTAATAAAGAATTGGCGTTAGTTGAATTTTATAATCGATTACTAGGCGTTCCAGCTAGACGTGGTTACGATCCAAAGAGTGTAGAATGGGAAAGTAATATAGTAGAAGGTCGAAAGTTATTTTTTACGTCAAACTGTGTGGGATGTCATACGCCTAGGCATATTACAGGCTTAGCAGCGGGAAGTGTTTTAGGGCAATTAACCTTGTTATCCTTGGAGCCTAATGCTGAGCCCATTGAAGTGTTGTCTGAGCAAACAATTTTTCCTTATACCGACTTATTACTTCATGATATGGGGGGCTCTTGTGCAGTAACTCGTGAACTGATTAATGGGCAATCATGCACTAGTGGTGCTGAATGTGAATATGTGCAACGTTGCGAGGGGTTAGCCGATGATCTTATTCAAGGTGATGCTTCGGGTACAGAATGGAAGACTCCTCCTCTTTGGGGTATAGGTCTAGTGCAGACGGTTAACCCAGAAGCCACTTTTTTACATGATGGTCGGGCTAGAACAATCGAGGAAGCTATTCTTTGGCATGATGGTGAAGCACTAAACAGTAAAAATGCTTTTATGCAATTAAGCCAAATTGAGCGACAGCAGTTATTACAGTTTGTTGAGTCGTTGTGATGAGAAAAAACAAATCAGCTTTTTATCGAAGTGCAGCACTGATAAAAATATTGACGAAGTATCTGTTCTTTATAATTGTTATTTTTACTTTGGGTTGTTCAGAGAATAAAGCCCCTGATTTTCAGCAAAGCGAATTGGCTCCTGGTGGCACTATGACCGTCAAGCGATTGCAAAAGCAAAGCTATATTCACCCTGGAGCAGCCGTTACAGGCATGCAAAAATTAAATTTTTGGACGGGTTTTTCATTTTTTAGAGACCCATGGGTTGCTTCACCAAGTTCTACTAAATCTCGAGATGGGTTAGGACCATTATTTAATACACGGTCATGTATTAGTTGTCATGATGCAGGGAGTCGCGGGCCAATGCCAGTGGTTGGCGAAAGTATGCCATCTTTAGTGATAAAACTCGGTTTGCGTGATAATTTCCAAAATTTTAGTGACCATACGCCAGCATTAGTGGAGGGACTATCCTTGGTTGACCCAAATTATGGAGATCAAATTCAACCAAGGGGTATATTGTTCAGGCACCCTAAACTTGAACATGCACCAAAAGGCGAGGCACTAGTTGAACTTAGTTATCAGACTGTCTCTGGGTATTATAGTGATGGTACTGCCTATGAATTAAGTCAGCCTACATACCAACTGACTCACATGGCTTATGGTGAATTGGCTCCGCATATTGGTATGACTCCACGTTTTGCTCCTAATATTTTTGGCGCGGGTTTACTTGATGCTATTCATGTAGATGACCTACTTGTCCAAGAAGACAGTAACGACAATAACCAAGACGGCATTTCAGCTAAGTATAACCGGGTATTAAATGTTGCTACAGGTACTATAGATATTGGCCGATTTTCATTTAAGGCCAAACATCCTACTTTAGCCCAACAAGTTGGGGCTGCATTTCGCAATGATATTGGTATTACTAACAGCTTATTTCCAACGGAAAGTTGTACTGAGTCACAAGTCATTTGCCAAAAAACTGCGATTTTAGGTGAACCTTCAATCAATAATCGTCATCAGGAAGTTCCTATTGAAATTTCTGATAAATTATTCGCGTTAGTGGTCAGTTTTAATCAATTATTAGGTGTGCCGCCTGCTCGAAGTTTAGCCCAAGAAGAAGCCTTAAAAGGGCGTGAGCATTTTTATCAAATGGGTTGCCAACAATGTCATACCCCAAGCTATAAAACCGATAAGAATTATCCGGTAGAGGTTTTAGCCAATCAACTTATTTGGCCGTATACCGATTTGGCATTACATGACATGGGCAAAAACTTAGCAGACAATGTCATAGAAGATGATGCGAATGGTCAAGAGTGGCGAACACCTCCTTTATGGGGGATTGGCCTGCAAAAGTCGACCACTAAACAGCAACGATTTTTACATGATGGCCGAGCTCATAGTATTAGTGAGGCAATTTTATGGCATGGTGGGGAAGCAGAAGCTGCGCAAAAAAAATTTACTCAGTTAACATCGAGCCAACGACAAAATTTAATAAAATTCTTAAAAGCCATTTAGCTTAATTCAATTTCAATTGAAAAATATCAGGAAATAACAATGAGAAATATCCAATCAATTAACTGTTTTTATCAGCAAGTATTACTTGTTGGCACACTCGTACTCGTTGGCTGTGGTGGTGGAAGTGAAAAGGAAATAATGCCAGTTACTCCAGTCTCGCCAACCATACCAACTAAGGCGAGTGGGACACTTGATGATCAGTTTACCTTGTGGCTAACCGATTTAAGTAACAAGGTTATCTTGCCTAACTATCAAACATTAGAGACTAAAGCCAAACAGTTTTCTGTTAGCAGTACAGCGTTTTGTCAACTCGATAATGCTAAGGCATCAGACCTAACCGAATTAAGAGTGGCTTGGCAGGAATTAAATGTAGCTTGGCAGAGTATTCAATGGTTAAAAATCGGACCTATTTTGCAGCATAATCGAAACTTTAGAATACAATTATGGCCTGACAGTAGAGGTTACGTTGTAAGGGATGTTGATAACTTCTTACTTACTCAAACTACCCTAGATGCCAATGCCATTGCTAAAAGTAGTGTCAGTGGTCAAGGTGTTCCTGCGCTAGAGTACTTGCTCTATCCTACAACAAATCAAGACTCGTTACTGAGCGCGAGTAATAAAAGTAAACGGTGTGAAGTGATGGTAGCGGTAAGCGACAATGTAACAACTATTAGTGGGGATGTTCTCGATGCATGGCAGGCAACTGGTGGGAATTATATCGCACAAGTAATTGGCGGCAACGGTGAATTTACTGGTGTTAAGGATGCAGTCGAAGAAATTGTCACTAATTGGCTAGAACAAGTTGAGCGAGTTAAAGACGAAAAAATGCTTCTGCCTTTTGCTTTAACTGCTCCTGGAAGCCCATCTGCTGCAGAGTTTTACCGCAGTGAACAATCACTAGTCAGCATTAAAACAAATGTACTATCATTTCAGCAAATATATAGCGCTGGCGGTGGCCATAGCTTTGAAAAAATACTTGTTGAATTTTTAGGTCAACACACCATTGCTGCACAGATGAACGATAGTATTACTGGAGCAATAACGGCAACTGAAGCCTTGTCTGGTTTATATACAGAATTACTCAGTAGTGATGAAGGTCGATTCATTATTGATAACAATATTCAAAAATTACGTGTTCTGCGCGATGTATTGTCTATCGATTTTATTCAAGCAACTGATATCAATATTGGTTTTAACTCAAATGATGGTGATTAAGCGTGCTGAAATTTCCTTTAACTCAAGTTGCTCTACTTTGTTCAATTTACTTGACCCAAATGACGTTGACTGCACAAGCTGCAGAGCTTGAAAGTAAAAAAGTGCAAGAGCAACAAAAACTAGCTAACAACCAACAAGAAAAACAGCTTGAAGTGATCAGTATTTTTGGCCAGCGGAATCAATTAGCAACCACAACGGGATCTGCTTTTGTGCTGGGTGAAGAAACGTTAGAGCAATTTGAATTTGATGATATTCATCGGGTATTACAGTCAGTTCCTGGGGTCTATATCAGAGAAGAAGATGGTTATGGGTTACGGCCCAATATTGGTTTACGTGGTGCAACGACAGAAAGGAGTAGTAAAGTTGCTATTATGGAAGATGGTATTCTTATTGCTCCAGCTCCCTATGCAGCACCTGCCGCCTATTATTTTCCATTAATGTCACGTATGAGTCAGGTCGAAGTATTTAAGGGCCCTTCAGCAATAAAGTATGGCCCAAATACAGTGGGTGGTGCAATTAATATGCTGTCACGTCCTATTAGTCGTGCTCAAGAACCGCTAGTAAAAATCGATTTAGCGCTTGGTCAAGACAACTACCAAAAAGCGCATGGTTATTTTAGTCAAACCGCTACGCTTGCTGGCTATGGAGAGTTAGGTTTTTTGATCGAAGGGCTAACGATTAATTCTGATGGCTTTAAAGCGCTAGATGGTGGTGGCGATACTGGTTTTAAAAAAAATGAGGTTATTTTCAAGGTCAACTTTGTTCCTAAAAATTCGCAGTATTATCAAATATGGCAGTTCAAAGGTGGTTATTCTGATGAAGTTTCAAATGAAACGTATTTAGGGTTAACGGATGAAGATTTTACTGAAAATACTGAACGTCGATACATAGCCAGTAAAAACGATAAAATGGATTGGGAGCATTATCAGTTTCAGCTATCTCATTATATTGAATTAGATGACCAAACTAGCTTTTATACCCAAGCTTACCATCGTGAGTTTGATCGAGATTGGGATAGATTAGATAGTTTTAATTCAAGTCGGAGTATGCAAACGATATTAACATCTCCCGAAACCGGTATTAATGCTTTATTTATGGAAATATTAAAGGGTGAACGAGATTCAGCCACATCGGAAGAAAACTTACTCTTTACGTTAAATGATCGCCGCTATTACTCACAAGGACTTGAGACTAAGTTACTGTGGGACAGCAAGTTGATGGGGGCTGATTTAGTACTCGATGCTGGCTTGCGTTTTCATCGAGATGAAGTCGAACGAAATCACCGTGCCGATCAATACTTTATGCAAAGAGATGAATTAGTTTTTGCCGATGAGCAACAGCAAACCACCACCCAAAATAAAGATAGCGCTACGGCGCTGGCGAGTTATGTAAATGCAAATGTAGATCTTGGCCAATTTAATATTACTGCAGGTGTGCGCGTTGAATATATTAAAGGTGAAAGTCATGACTATTTAACTGGTAAAAAGTTAACATCATCAGGCACGGTTGTTATGCCCGGCTTAGGTGTTTTTTACAAAATAGATGAAAGTCTTGGTTTATTACTTGGGGTTAACAAAGGTTATGTTCCAAATAGCCCAGGGCAGGGCGATAGTGTCAATCCAGAAGAGAGTTGGAATTATGAGTTTGGTGTACGTTATAGCCAGCAAGCGCTTAGAGCAGAAGTTATAGGTTTTTATAACGATTACAGTAACCTTAAGGGCACTTGTACGTTTTCAAGCGGTTGTGATCAAACACTAGATGAAGAATTTAATGCTGGCGAAGTAAACGTTTATGGCTTAGAAGCCAGCTTTACTACTGAATTTGAGTTAACCAAAGGATTGACGTTACCGATTAACGTAGCCTACACCCACACAGAGTCTGAATTTCAGAATAGTTTTCAATCAAACTTTTCCCAATGGGGCCGTGTTAAAAGTGGTGATGCCTTACCTTATTTACCCGAAAATCAAATAAGTATCGAAGTGGCACTTCAGCATGAAAATTGGCGTGCTGCCCTATTATTAAAACACGTAGAGGCAATGCAAGAAGCTGCCGGTGATAATACCGAACTTTCTGGATTATGGACTGATGAGCTACAACAGCTTGACTTTTCATCTTGGTATCTATTTTCTGATAATTTTAAAGCTTATCTGAAGATTGATAATTTAACCGATGAAACTGTTATTGTTTCTCGCCGGCCTTTTGGGGCTCGACCGGGTAAACCAAGACAAGCGACTACGGGTATAAAATTTACCTTCTAATGGATAAATTATCATGTCGTTAACGCGTCGACGTTTTTTGACCGCAACCGCAACCGTAGCTTGCAGTGCTACCGGGCTATTTGCTTTCGTTTCTAGTAGCAAAGCTGAACAATATTGGTTGGTCAGTGCTGCTACAGATCATAATAATCAGCACTTTGTCTGTGCGGT
>JBNMPD010000140.1:0-8381 GCA_051276225.1 Flavobacteriales bacterium | reverse complement strand
TGATACCTGATTCTGGAAAAAGTTATTCCTGAATAAGCTGTCTTGACTTTCGATAGACCCTCAACGAGTCATATACATAAATCAACAAACCTGACCAGACACATACAAAGGTGACAACCCTTGAGGTATCTAGTGGTTCTTGATAATGCATGATTGCTAATAGGAACATCAGACTGGGACCTATGTATTGGAAGAAACCTAAAGTGGTATAACGGATACGTCTAGCTGCAGCAGTAAAACATAATAATGGCGCGGTCGTTACCACTCCCGCTAACAGCAGTATGATATTTAAGTCAACACTATTAGCCAACATGTTGCCACTTGATGTATCCATGATAAACCAATACAACAAAGCAAAGGGCAACATGATGCAACTTTCAATCAACAACCCGGGCATAGAGTCCACTGTCACTTTTTTACGCAATAGCCCATAGACACTAAAAGTTGTTGCTAACACTAAAGCGATCCATGGGAGCTGGCCGTATGAAAAAATCAAAAAAACTACACCCGCTAACGCCACAAACGCGGCTAATAACTGTAGCCTAGTAAGGCGTTCTTGTAGGAAAAAGCGCGCCAGTAATATATTAAATATAGGGTTAATAAAGTAACCTAAGCTGGCATCGAGCAATTTATCGTTATTCACGGCCCAGATAAATACTAGCCAGTTTACCGCTAACAATAATCCACTTATTGCTAAGGTTGTGATGATTTTTGGATCGCGGATTGCTAAAAGCACTTGGCTAAACTTTTTTCGGACAACTAGTAATACGCATAGTACCAGCACAGACCAAACTATTCGGTGCATAACAATTTCTAGAGCAGGTACACTGCTTAATAACTTAAAATACATGGGGGCAATACCCCACATTGTATAAGCAGCTAGTGCAAACATAACACCTGCTTTTACTGATTTATCGTTCAACTATTTGACCTAGGTTTAACACAGTTTAATATGGCGTGAATTGTGATGTAAGCATTTCGCAAATGCAATCTAAAACCTAATTAAGGTAAGGTAAAATGAGGTAAAATCATGAAGAAAAGCTGGGAGGTATTTTGGCGATTTTTGTTGTTAGGTTGTATCAGTTTTGGTGGCCCTGCAGCACACATTGGGTATTTCCAGAACACTTTTGTACAAAATCTGAAATGGCTATCAAGTGATGCCTACTCCAAACTAGTGGCATTAAGTCAAATTTTGCCAGGCCCAAGTTCAAGCCAAATTGGATTTGCAATAGGATTACAAAAAGCAGGACTGGCTGGAGGAATAGCTGCATTTTTGGGCTTTACTTTGCCCTCGTTTATACTGATGTATTGGCTTGCGGTGTCAGTAAACCTCGACAAGCCAGCAAGTTGGTTACTTTCAGTAAGCAACGGCTTAAAATTATTAGCCGTTGTTGTTGTGCTAGACGCAGTGATCACTATGTTCAGAAATTATTGCCAAAGTCGCTTGTCTGTCTTAATAATGTTTCTCAGCATGTCACTTCTGGTCATCTATCAGTCTTTTTATACACAAATGTTAGTGTTACTCATAGCGATGCTAATAGGTCTAACCAACATCAAGACCCCAAAAATTCACAATAACATAGGCCAAGCACTAAAAAAGATATCTTGGCCACCTATGTTACTTTTTATAAGTCTATTTTTAATCAGTCTAGGGTTGAGCCAATATGATTCTTTTATTGGCTTGTTCGCAACATTTTACAAAAACGGGAGTGTTGTATTTGGTGGCGGACATGTAGTTTTACCACTCTTACAAACTAGCATTGGCTATACATTGACAGAACAACAGTTTCTTTTTGGCTATGCAACTGCTCAGGGGGTACCTGGACCAATGTTTACTATGGCAACATTTATGGGCGCTCAATGGATAGAAAATGCACCTCTAATTGGCGCTATTTTAGCCACATTGGCTATTTTTTTACCAGGCTTTTTATTAATATTTAGTGTCAGTAAAAGTTGGCAATCTCTATTCCAACACCCCAAATTTACCGGTGCATCAGCAGGTGTCAATGCTGCGGTGGTTGGTTTTCTAATGTTGGCACTCTACGATCCAGTATTCACTAGTGCTGTACACAGCTATTTTGATTTGTGTCTAGTGGTCATCGGGTTTATAGGCCTAAAGTTATTTAAACCACCAATACTGCTGTTCATTAGTATTTTTATTTTGCTTGGTTTTACTTAAATATTTTTACTAAGTCGATATTTCTTTAGTATCCACGGAATATTGATTACGACCCGCTTGTTTAGCTTTGAACAAATGAATGTCGGCCTTGCCAATCAAATCTATAGGGTTCACCACAGCATTTTTTTTATGAGTTGGACTAAAAGCGGCAATGCCCACACTGATTGTTACCACAGGGTGTGATGCTTGTTTAGCAGATTGAATGTTTTTGTTCTGCACATTCTGGATTAACTCCTGCGCTACTTTTTTAGCCCCTTTCAAATCAGTAAAGGGTAACAACAAGACAAATTCTTCACCTCCATATCTCGCCGCAAAATCGCGTTCTCTTCTTTTACTAGAGGCGATAATAGTGGCGATAATTTTCAAACAACGGTCACCCTCTAAATGACCAAATTCATCGTTA
This sequence comes from Flavobacteriales bacterium, assembly GCA_051276225.1. Taxonomy (GTDB): domain Bacteria; phylum Pseudomonadota; class Gammaproteobacteria; order Enterobacterales; family Alteromonadaceae; genus Paraglaciecola. The sequence continues at coordinate 5,799 of JBNMPD010000140.1, read as the reverse complement.
AATAATTTGAAATGATCAATGTCGATTATCATTGCGGCAACTGAATGATTACCCCGAACCGCCGCGTACCATTCCTTATTTAGCATAGTATCTAATTGCATTCTGTTGGCTAAACCAGTCAACCCATCTGTACATGAAACCTGAGCAAGTTTTTTCTGTTGGGCAACCATCGTCATCAGATTAGTGACACGGTATATCAAGATGCTAGGCCGTGTTTTTTTGTCGATATAATCCACTGCACCCATAGCTAAACACTCCTCTTCTTCGTCGAGACTAGGTTCTTCTGTCAAAAACATGACAGGGATGTGCGCAGTAAGTTGGCTGTTTTTAACAAATGTACACAACTCTTGACCAGAGATGATAGGTGTATTCACTACACTCAAAACCAGATCAATATCTTTAAGCATGATGCTTTGTAAAGCGGATTTGCCATCTGTGGCTATTTCAATATTAAATGCTTTAGCAAAAAGCGAGGTGAGTGACGTTATACTGTCAACATCCTTGTCAATAATAAGTAATGTAAGATGGTGCTGATTAACGGTCATAACGTCTCTGTAAAGTCTGGCAATTGGCTACTAACTAGTTTGAACTCTACTATCTATCCTCCTAATGTAACTGGATTTTTGTACAAATACCAACCGAAAGTAGAGCGTTTTATTATTTGTTTAGCTAGCAAAACATTATGTATACTGATCCTTTTTATGTCATCAAATAATTTGTGCTGTTACAACAAGTCATTCCCACTTGTCTGGTCGTAGGTATTAGGCTTACATATTCAAACAACGCCATTAGATAAATGTTGATATAATGCCTTTATCGAATATTCATCGGACAAACCATTAATACAATATATGAGAACAGCTAAACTATTCACCATATCGTATAAGCCGCTGTTACCACATCCGTATCGAATTTTAGAGCATTGGTTGCCTATTAGCATGTAGGATGAAACAAGTTTATTTTTAGATGTTAAAATGTACGTGTCTGTCAGTATAACTAAGCAATTGATAAAAATATTTTATTGTAAAAACGATCACAAATTCACACAATTCTTATTAAGTTATCTGACGGCACTTGCATATATTCACATATATTTTTTCAAGTGCTCAATTTGATTGATTTTTTTCTTTGTTACCAAGTGAACCTCAAGATAAAAACACGTAAACTTGTGTTTTAATTATTCCTTTGAGCAACAGTTGTCAGATCATCTAGCACAGCCTTCACCTGCAATTACCCAAGCACAACAAGTATTAAAACACACCTTTGGCTATGACCATTTTCGAGATGGACAAGCACAAGTCATTACCCAAGTAATGCAACAGAAGGATGTGTTGGTACTTATGCCTACTGGTGGAGGTAAGTCTTTGTGTTATCAAATTCCAGCTATGTTATTACCCGGTCTCACGATTGTTGTTTCACCACTTATATCGTTAATGAAAGATCAAGTTGATGCTCTTTTGACCTACGGTGTCAATGCTGCCTACATCAATTCGAGCTTGTCACCACAAGATATGTTTAACGTGTTTAAGGGTATGCAAGATAAAAGATATAAGCTTATTTACGTGGCACCTGAACGGCTGATGCAGCTGGATTTCATTCATCGTCTACAAAGACTTACTGTTAGTCTTATAGCTGTTGATGAAGCTCATTGTGTGTCACATTGGGGACATGACTTTAGGAAAGATTACAGATTACTTGGACAATTAAAAGCCACATTCCCTTTTATCCCTGTTATGGGACTAACTGCGACCGCTGATCTCGCCACCCGTGCAGATATCACCCAACAACTAAATTTGCAGCAACCCTTTATCTTCAAAGGAAGTTTTGATCGCCCTAATATCCGTTACAACCAAGTCACAAAATACAAGGCGACAGACCAAGCAATAGCTTTCGTCAAGCAACAAGACGGTAGCGGTATTATTTATTGTAATAGCCGCAGAAAAGTAGACGATCTGAGCATTGCTTTAGCCAAACACGGGGTTAATTGTGCAGGTTATCACGCTGGTCTTGAGAGTGTAATTCGCGATAAAATACAACGTGATTTCATACAAGATAAAATTGATATCATAGTAGCAACGGTTGCATTTGGTATGGGTATAGACAAATCTAACGTGCGTTTTGTTGTGCATTTTGACCTACCACGCAGTATCGAATCTTATTATCAAGAAATAGGCAGGGCAGGGAGAGACGGCATGCCTGCAGAAGCATTATTATTATTTGATGAGAAAGACGCAGCACGCATTCGACAATGGATATCAACGGGTGAAAATCCACAAAGAAATAGCGTAGAGTTGCAGAAATTTGCCGCCATGGAGGCTTTTGGTGAGGCGCAAACCTGTCGCCGACAAATATTGCTTAATTACTTTGCTGAATATTCAGCGGGACACTGTGGTAACTGTGATATTTGTCTCGATCCTCCAAAAGCATTTGATGGCACTATAGATGCGCAAAAAGTGCTTTCTTGTGTGTTTCGACTAAAACAATCTGTTTCCAGTCAATATTTGATAGATGTACTCAGAGGTAAACAACTAAAACGCATCCTAGAACATGGTCATGATAAATTAACTACCTATGCTATTGGTAAAGACAAGTCTGATGCTTATTGGCATAACATTATTAACCAATTGATCCACCGTGGTTTTCTTAGGGTGGATATCACTCAAAATGCGGTATTAAAACTCACTGAAGAAGCAAGACCAATATTGCAACAAGCACAGAAACTGCAGCTTGCGGTGCCAAGACTGAGTCTTGATTTAGGTAAAAAGGCACAACTGAGCACCCCAGATTATGACCGCGCGCTATTCGCTAAACTCAAATATTTACGCAAAACTATTGCTGAACAGGATGACGTCCCCCCTTTTGTGGTATTTAGCGATGCAACATTAGCCGATATGGCGGATAAATTTCCAGAGTCCCAGTGCGACTTCTTAGATATCCACGGAGTGGGTCAGACGAAGCTCGAGCGTTATGGTGAACGTTTTATTACCGCTATTTCGAAACATATAAATAAGTAAATCGTATAAAATCTAGGGTCCCGCAAGGTTTACTTTTTAGGGATATTTAGCGCATACTGATTGACCCAATTTGAGCTGATTAATCCGATGCCAGTTAAAGCTGTACCACAAAAAAATTCTGACACTAAAGTCGAAAAATTGAAGGTCCCACCCCACTCCATAGAAGCTGAGCAATCGGTCTTGGGTAGTATGCTCATTGCTCCTGATTCATGGGATAAAGTGGCAGAAATCGTGGTAGAAACAGATTTTTATAACCGCTCCCATCAAATTATTTTCCGTGCCATTGTCCGTCTTCTGACTAAAAGTCACCCTATTGATTTAATTACTGTTTCTGAAGATTTAGAAGGTATGGATGAATTAGAGTCCGCTGGGGGGTTTGCTTATTTAGGCGAATTAGCTAAAAACACACCTAGTTCAGCTAATGTGTCTGCTTATGCGCAAATAATAAAAGAACGAGCGGTGATCCGTGAGCTGATTGGCGTTGCCCATGTGATTGCTGACACCGGGTATAATCCTGAAGGTCGTAATAGCGGTGAAATTCTGGATATGGCCGAGAGTAAGGTATTCGAAATTGCCGAAAAACGCACCGGTAAAGACGAAGGCCCAAAAAATGTCGAGGCGGTGTTAACAAAAACTATCGACCGTCTTGAGATATTAGTTAAAAGCAATAAAGAAGTCACAGGAGTGTCCACTGGTTACACCGATCTAGATAAAAAAACCAGTGGCCTGCAACCGTCAGATTTGATTATTGTTGCGGCTAGACCCTCAATGGGCAAAACCACCTTCGCTATGAATCTATGCGAAAATGCCATGTTACTCGAGGAAAAGCCAGTACTGGTGTTCAGCTTAGAGATGCCCTCTGAACAGATTATGATGAGGATGTTGGCATCACTTAGCCGAGTCGATCAAACCAAAATTCGTACTGCTCAGCTAGACGATGAAGATTGGGCAAGAATGTCAAATACTATGGCCATGTTAAAAGACAAGGACAACTTGTTTATTGATGATTCTTCTGGCTTGACCCCCATGGATGTGCGTACCCGAGCAAGAAAATTAGCTCGCGAAAAAGGTGGTATCAGCCTGATCATGATTGATTATTTACAATTAATGCAGGTACCGGGGTTAAGCGATAATCGAACCTTAGAAATTGCTGAAATTTCACGTTCGCTTAAATCTTTGGCTAAAGAATTAGAAGTACCTGTTGTTGCTTTGTCACAGTTAAACAGAAGCCTTGAGCAACGAAGTGATAAACGCCCCATCAACTCAGATCTGCGTGAGTCAGGGTCAATTGAGCAAGATGCTGATTTAATTATGTTTATTTATCGAGATGAAGTTTATAACGAACAAAGTACCGACCAAGGTGTCGCTGAAATTATTATAGGTAAACAACGTAACGGCCCCATTGGCACATCGCGGCTGACGTTCCAAGGCCAGTTTTCACGCTTCGATAATTATTCTGGGCCTTCGGTAGAAGATAAATATTAAGAGTCACAAATTTTTAAACAAAAAAAGAGATGCAATTGCATCTCTTTTTTTTAATATAACGTTTATCTATCTTGCTACTTTTACTTTTTCTCGAGAAGTGACTTTTGCAGTAACAACTGAACGACGGTTGACCATGTTGGCCTGGGTAGTATTAGCAGTATCTAACAACTGAGATTCTCCAAAGCCCTTTGCGGTTAAACGCGAGCTTGAAATACCATATTTATTAATCAACAAATTCCGAACTTCGTTTGCTCGAGTCTGTGATAATCTCATATTGTAAGCATCTTCACCAGGTGCTGAAGTGTGACCTTCTATTACCGTATCAGTCATTGGGAATCGGTTCATGAAGTCAGCAAATTCTTGGAATTGGCTGTCATCAGGGTTGTTTATATTGGAGCTATTATTTGCAAATAACACTTTAAGGTTTATTGAATACTGCTCTTCAGTAAACAGACTACAACCATTTGCATCTACTTTATCTGACATTGCCGTGTTTGCACATCGATCTTGCTTATCCGCTACACCGTCTTGATCTTGATCCTGAACAGCAGCTAGACTTTGCTCACAACCAGATGTATCCACTTGTGTACCTGCAGGTGTAAACAAACACTTATCTCGCCCATCCATTACGCCATCATTATCTCCGTCTTTAGGAACAGCTGAAGCACTGGACCCGCCAAAGGTATATGCAAGACCTAATTTGTAACCTACATGAGTATTGCTATCACCACTATCTAGAGACTGATAAGCAGCAATTTCAGTAATAACTTTCAGGTTATTACCCACGTCCCAATGTTTACCTAAACCGACATTAAGCATAAGATTAAGATTAGAAATTTCAGTAAATTTAAGACCACCAAAAGTGTAAAATAAATCATCGGGCATAAAGTATAATGCGTCAACGCCTATTCGAGTTCCCGATTTGTCTGAAGGAGATGCATCAATGTTTAAGTTAGATACTTCTAATCTTGTCGCCCACTGTGGAGTAAACTTAAATCCAAACTCAGCGCCAAATCCGGTGCCATTATCTAGAAAATCTGGAAGGCCAGTTTCAGCTTCATCAGTTACATAATATTCAACAAACCCAGCAACCCACTTTCCATTATCTTTAGCTTGTTCTTCTGCTTGTAAGTTGGCACTGAAAATAGCAGCTACAGCACTACAAATTAATAATTTTTTCATCTTAATTCATCCTTCATCATCGTTCTAAATTTGTTTAAAATATATTTTAAGTAAATATATGCATACAATATGTTTCAACTACTCTATTTTTAGTTAGATGCTCTTACCCCACAAACAA
>JBNMPD010000139.1:0-8398 GCA_051276225.1 Flavobacteriales bacterium | reverse complement strand
TCAGTAGACATGGTGTTGCCCTTATAATGATTTCTGAACGACTAAGTCTTCTTTAGGCTCGGCAATTTTGACTTTCATGCCTTTCTGAGGGTATTCAGGCAAAGTAATGACTAGTTTGTCTTGGTTTTGTAGACCCTCACTGATCAAAAAATACGCACCTTCTTCGCGCAAAATTTCAACCCGTTGAGGCTGCATTTGTTGTTTCTCGTCTAACAACCAAATAATACGGTTAGTCACCAATTCTTGGGGTAAGCGGTAAACCTGATTTAGGGTTTTTCCAGCAAAACTCACTTCCACATAATGTCCAAATTTTAAAGGTGCTACAGAAGACTTTAAACCGTAAGGATCTTCTATTTTCACTACCAACTGACTCATACGTGTACTTTGGTCGATAATGCCTAAATCACGAGTGATTTTACCTTCACGAGTAAAAGCATTATAACCTTTAGTACTGATAATCGCTTTGTGTTGGGTAATGTCACGGGGTAAAAATTCTTTGTCAAAACCAGCAATAGGGATAGATATTTCTGCAGATTCAATATTATAAAGTTCACCCACTTGAGAGCCTTGATTAACGTATTGTCCAACGCCTATATCACGACTAACTACTAGCGCATCATATGGTGCTTTGATGGCACAATTATTTAAGTCTCGTTGGGCTATTTTTAATCTTGCTTGTGCTGATTTTATAGACGCTTGGGCGCTAAGCATTTGTGGTTTACGTAGATATAAGTCAGAGACTTTGCTGCCTTTTGCTTCACGTTCAGCAACGTCTGCTTTGGCTTGTTCTTCAATTAAATTGGATCTAGCCAAACTAAGGTCAGCCTCGGCTTGTAGCAAAGCAGCCTCATATGTGCCCAGTTCAATGGTAAATAGAATGTCACCACGTAAAACTAAACCACCAGGCACAAAATTAGGATGCCAAGTAAGCACTTCACCTGATACTTGTGCCGAAACCATCGTACTTTCTAATGGGCGGACCTCTCCGTGGCTGGTTATTCTAACTTGATAATCTTCAGCTATGGCGGTTTCTATTTTTACCGTAGGACGAGTGTCTACTGGCTCATTATCTACATCTTCTTTGCCAGAAGCCTTTATAGCACTCATGCCGCCAAAACCAATCGCCAGTATTACTAAGGGTAATATTCCTTTAAGCCACTTATTATTCATCCTGCTTTTCTCTAACTACTAATACTAATATGCATATACTAACTTACACCAAGCAAGATACATAAATTCATTTGTAAAAATGTATGATTCTTAAGCGTGGTATAAAATTTACAAACTGTAGTGAAAAAAACTGATGGGTTTACTATAGTAACGTCCGTTTAAACATATAGCAGTGAAGACACCTATGAAACGTTGTGCATTTTTATCTATGGACAGTCTAGAAGACTTTTTTCATTACGACCAAATGTTATTTGACCCACTCAGGGCAGTAGGTTGGCTAGCCGAAGAAGTGTCTTGGCGAAAAACGGATGTTGATTGGAATAATTATGATGCGGTGGTGATCCGCACGTCTTGGGATTATCAGGATGATGTTGACGGGTTTATGGCATGCCTGCAACGTATTGAAGCTTCATCAGCTCAATTACAAAATAGCTTAAAAATTGTCGAGTGGAACATTAGTAAAAGCTACTTAAAAGATTTACAAAACCAAGGTATCAATATTGTGCCTACACTTTGGTTTGATTCTTTTTCATTGCCAGAATTGCAGCTTGGTTTTAGTCATTTTAATACGTCAGAAATAGTCCTAAAACCTTTGGTGAGTGCTAACGCAGATCATACCTACAGGTTGACAGCAGACAATCTTAAAGAGCAAGCGGCTCAACTAAAAGCTGTTTTTGCTGAACGTGAATTTATGCTACAACCATTTTTGCCTGGTATTGTTGATGAAGGCGAGTATTCACTGTTTTATTTTGCTGGGCATTATAGTCACAGTATTTTAAAACAGCCAGGATTAGGTGACTTCAGAGTACAAGAAGAGCATGGTGGGCAACTCAAATCGATTCAACCATGTGAAGATATGCTTACTACTGCAAGACATTGCTTAGCGGCTTTACCAGCAGATGTATTGTATGCACGTATAGACTTAGTACGACACAAAAGTGAGTTTGCGGTGATAGAAATAGAACTGATCGAGCCATCGTTATATTTCAATATGGACGCTGAGTCACCGCAACGTTTTGTGGATGCCTTTATAGAAATGTTATGAGGTGTTATGGATACATATGAATAAAAAACAACTTGTTACAGCATTGATTATGTTATGTTTTTGTTCATTAAAATGAAGTGGTGGAGTGTCAGTTGGCGCTAGAATTAAAAGATGTTAGCTTGATGGTGAATGAGCAGAGTTATCTTAAAGATATTTCACTCAGGTTTGAACCTGGATCGTTCAATGTGCTGTTAGGCCGGACGCTGGCTGGAAAGACATCTGTGCTAAGAGTGCTTGCCGGTTTAGATAAACCGAGTCGAGGACAGGTGTTTTATAACGAGCATGATGTAACAGGCGTTGCCGTTCAAAAACGTGGCTTGTCTATGGTCTATCAGCAGTTTATCAATTATCCTCATTTGACTGTCTGGGAAAATATTGCTTCCCCTTTGCAGCTGGCAAAAGTATCTGCTGGCGAAATAACAAACCGTGTCAAACACATCGCCGATATGTTGCATATTGGAGAATATCTGCAACGCCTGCCTTTAGAACTTTCAGGCGGGCAGCAACAACGTTGCGCTATGGCACGTGCGCTAGTCAAAGATGCCGCTATAGTATTATTCGACGAGCCCTTGGTGAATTTGGATTACAAACTCAGAGAAGAGCTCCGAAGTGAATTAAAAGCTTTGTTTAAAACCCGAGAAACCATTGCTATTTATGCCACAACTGAAGCACATGAAGCCTTGGCTTTAGGCGGAACCACTACCTTGCTTCATCAGGGAAAAGTATTGCAGACAGGCGAGGCGCAACAGCAGTTTGCCAAGCCAATAGATTTGTTTGCAGCTGATTTATATAACGAGCCTCCCTTAAACGTTTTTTCTGCCAGTGTAGACAAGGGGGTATTGCAAATTCAAAGGCCCATCAATCTGGCTAACATCGCTCATCTAAACAATTTGCCAAATGGCCAATACCAGTTCGCAATAAGGCCCAATCATATTTCTCTAAAGCGAAATGGTACTGCGAATATTGTCTTAAAAGCTAAGGTTGATTTAGCTGAAATTAGCGCCTCAGAAACCTATTTACACATAGACGCCAGTGTTGACTTAGGTCAAACAATCTTGAGCTGGACTGTGCATATTCTGACTATTATGAGTTTTCGGTCGGGCAGTGATATTGACATCTTCTTACCCTTGGAGGATATTTTTGTGTTTGACATAACAGGTAACGCAATTCGCTGGCCAGACACTTTTTCAGAGGAAACAATGTAATGGCCACCATTACCCTTAAAGGTCTGGCTCATAGTTATTTATCACAACCCGGTGATCCACACACTCATCCTCAAGACTATGCTATTCAAGCCTTAGATCATGTCTGGAAACAAGGCGGTGCTTATGCGTTGTTGGGCCCTTCTGGTTGTGGAAAATCTACTCTATTGAATATTATTTCAGGTTTGCTTAGTCCATCACAAGGCGAAGTATTATTTGACGACCAAGTAGTCAACACCCTAAGCCCTGAAAAACGTAATATCGCTCAGGTATTCCAATTCCCTGTGGTGTACGATGCCATGACAGTGGCAGAAAACTTAGCTTTTCCCCTTAAAAATATAAAAATGCCAAAAGCGCTGATAAATGAAAAAGTACGTGAGATTGCCGACATGTTGGAATTAACGGACTCTCTTGATAAGAAAGCTAAAAATTTAAGTGCTGATCAGAAACAAAAAGTCTCAATGGCGCGAGGTCTAGTGCGTGAAGATGTATCAGCCATCTTATTTGATGAACCTCTTACTGTCATTGACCCCAATCTGAAGTGGAAATTAAGACGCAAACTCAAACAAATTCACGAGCAGTTAAATATTACCATGCTGTACGTCACCCATGACCAGCTGGAAGCCGCCACCTTTGCTGATGAAATAGCCTTGATGTATCAAGGAAAAATTGTGCAATTTGGTAGCCCACAAGAATTATTTGAGCGACCTAATCACACATTTGTTGGATATTTTATTGGTAGCCCCGGAATGAATTTTATTCCAATTGAAAAAAGTGGCGAAGGCGAAAAAAAGGATAAATATGATAAAAATGAAGGGCGAGTGTTTTATCAAAACATTGCCTTGGTTATCAGCGGAGCACAGCAAGCCGCTTTGCAAAGCAGTCATTCCACTAATCTTAAACTAGGCATTCGGCCAGAATTTATTGAGTTGAGTGAAACATCTGAAGCTAATAGTTTCCCCGCCAGTGTTTTATCCGTGCAGCATTTAGGCAGTTACCAACTTGTGATGGTCGATTTTGACGGACTTGAGATGCAGGTGCGTGTAGCTGAAAAAATGCAATTTAGCGGTGCTACAGTGTATTTGGTTTTTCCTGAGCAATGGTTGAAATTGTATATAGACGAGTACTTAGTAGGTGAACCGTTTCTCGTTAACAAAGGCAAAAACAAGGCCGGAAACTATGAATAAAGTACCCAATAATAAAGCTTGGTGGTTAGTTTTACCGATGTTTTTACTGGTGGCATTTTCGGCTATTATTCCTCTGATGACAGTAGTGAACTATTCACTACAAGATATTTTTGACCAAAGTAATGCTTATTTTGTTGGTGTTGAATGGTATCAAGAAACGTTACGCAACACACGTTTACATGATTCTTTATTACGTCAGTTTGGTTTCTCGTTTTCGGTACTCATCATTGAAATACCCCTGGGTATAGCTGTGGCATTAATGATGCCTGCGCGTGGTTGGCAGGCGTCAGCTGTGCTTATTTTATTGGCATTACCATTACTTATCCCTTGGAATGTAGTGGGCACCATTTGGCAAGTCTTCGCTCGGGGAGACATAGGGTTATTTGGTTGGACCTTAAATAATTTAGGCTTCGACTATAACTACACCTCTGACCCATTAGATGCCTGGTTAACGGTGTTGCTGATGGATGTATGGCATTGGACGTCTCTTGTCGCCTTGTTGTGTTACTCAGGGTTGCGAGCAATTCCTGATGCTTATTACCAAGCTGCTAAAATAGATCGCGCATCAGGCTGGGCAGTATTTCGTTATATTCAGCTACCACGCCTAAGAAATGTGTTAGTGATAGGTGTGTTGCTGCGCTTTATGGACAGTTTTATGATTTATACCGAACCCTTCGTATTGACTGGTGGTGGCCCCGGTACCTCAACCACCTTCTTGAGTCAAACCTTGACCCAAATGGCTATAGGTCAGTTTGATATTGGCCCAGCTGCGGCATTTTCACTGGTGTATTTCTTAATTGTGTTGCTGGTTTCTTGGTTGTTTTTTACCACCATTACACAGTTGGAAAAGTCTGAAAGTGGAAACAAATATGATAAGTAAACGCAACGTAGGCATGTTCATTTATCTTATATTTGTACTGTTACCTATTTATTGGTTACTGAATATGTCGTTTAAAACCAATGACGAAATCTTGGGGCAGCTAACACTATGGCCAAAAGACTTTACGTTTGACAATTACATCACCATTTTTACTGATGCAAGTTGGTATATGGGATATGTTAATTCTATTACCTATGTAGCAATGAATTTGGTGATTACTTTGCTGGTTTCGCTACCCGCGGCGTATGCATTCAGCCGTTATAAATTTGTGGGTGATAAACATTTGTTTTTTTGGTTGCTGAGTAACCGTATGGCGCCGCCAGCAGTGTTTCTATTGCCGTTTTTTCAATTATATTCCTCGGTAGGATTATTCGATACACACCTAGCGGTAGCCTTAGCTCACTGTTTGTTTACTATCCCCTTAGCGGTATGGATTTTGGAAGGTTTTATGTCTGGGGTACCTCGCGAAATTGATGAAACTGCTTATATCGACGGTTACAGTTTTGGGCACTTTTTCATCAAGATATTTATTCCGATGATCCGCTCTGGCATAGGGGTTACCGCCTTTTTTACTTTTATGTTTTCTTGGGTTGAATTACTCTTGGCGCGAACGTTAACATCAGTCGATGCCAAGCCTATTTCTGCCATTATGACTCGTACTGTAAGCGCTGCAGGTATCGATTGGGGTGTTTTAGCTGCCGCTGGTGTGCTGACTATTTTGCCGGGCATATTGGTTATTTGGTTTGTGCGTAACCATGTTGCCAAAGGTTTTGCTTTGGGTAGGGTGTAAATGAACGTTCACCTAAAATGGAGTAAAAAAACATGTTGAGCTGGATGGCATGGACTATGCCCAGTGCTTTGTTTTTTATTGGTATTGCCAGTCTGTTGTTGGTCATGACTGTTTGGGAAATCCGTAAACCATGTGTTGAACGTAAAGGTTGGCTGCCAATATCCACTACGCGTGGTGACAGGTTATTTATCGGGTTATTAAGCAGTGCATTTGTGCACTTACTTTTTCTGGGCTTAACCGATTTAGCTTTATGGGTAGCCTTTGGTATTTCGGTATTACTTATGGCGGCGCTACTTCGCTGGGGTTAACCTCAACGTTAACGTTTATTCAATCTATTTATTACCAGTAAGCTGGTCAATCGCAAAATAAAATCTAGGGGATAGTATGCAAAAAAAAATACAACTAGCCAGTTTGATGTTAACCATTGGCCTATCGGTTCAATCCGTTAAAGCCGATGAAGACGCTGCAAAACGTTGGCTAAAAACTGAATTTACTGACTCTACCTTGACGCAAGAGCAACAGTTACAGGAAATGCGTTGGTTTATAGACGCGTCTAAACCTTTTGCCGGTATGAACATCAACGTTGCCTCAGAAACCATAGCAACGCATGAATACGAGTCCAAGGTATTAGCGAAAGCATTCAGTGAAATTACTGGCATCAATATTACTCATGATTTGATCCAAGAGGGTGATGTAGTCGAAAAACTTCAAACTCAAATGCAATCAGGTCGAAATATATATGACGCCTATGTAAACGATTCAGACTTGATAGGCACACATTTTCGCTACGGTAAAGTGGTGCCTATCTCAGATATGATAGCCGGTGATGGCAAAGACTTAACCTTACCCACCTTAGACTTAGAAGATTTTATCGGTTTAAGTTTTACCACCGGCCCAGATGGTAAAATCTATCAGCTACCCAGCCAGCAATTTGCCAATCTGTATTGGTTTAGAGCCGATTGGTTTGAACGTGCAGATTTAAAAAGTAAATTCAAAGAGATATACGGTTATGAATTAGGGGTGCCAGTTAATTGGTCTGCCTATGAAGATATTGCCGAGTTTTTCAGTGAAAAAGTGAAAGTACTTGATGGTCAGCCCGTTTATGGTCACATGGACTACGGGAAAAAAGACCCGTCTCTTGGATGGCGATTCACCGATGCGTGGTTTTCAATGGCAGGCGCAGGCGATGTAGGCATACCTAACGGATTACCAGTAGATGAATGGGGTATTCGCGTAGAGGGCTGCCAACCAGTGGGCTCTAGTGTTTCCAGAGGGGGAGCAACCAACGGCCCTGCAGCTGTTTACGCCACCCAAAAATATGTGGATTGGTTACGTCAATATGCGCCACCAGAAGCACAGGGCATGACTTTTTCTGAATCAGGCCCAGTGCCGGCACAAGGCGCTATTGCGCAACAAATATTTTGGTACACGGCGTTTACGGCCAGTATGAATGTGCCAGGACTACCTGTGGTGAATGAAGACGGCACACCTAAATGGCGTATGGCACCCTCTCCAAAAGGCCCCTACTGGGAAGAAGGCATGAAGCTGGGTTATCAAGATACAGGTGCTTGGACATTCTTAAATTCAACACCAGAAAAACGTCGTTTAGCCGCTTGGCTGTATGCACAGTTTACTGTTTCTAAAACGGTATCTTTGAAAAAGACCTTAGTGGGTTTAACACCTTTCCGTGAATCTGATATTAACTCACAACAAATGACTGACGTGGCGCCAATGCTTGGCGGGTTAGTCGAGTTTTATCGAAGCCCAGCCCGTAAACAATGGACTCCCACAGGAACCAACGTGCCAGATTATCCAAAACTCGCACAACTATGGTGGAAGTATATTTCTGACGTTGCCAGTGGTGAGAGCTCAGCGCAAAAAGCGTTAGACGGACTAGCCGCCGCACAAGACAAAGTGATGCAACGACTGGAGCGGGCCAATGTGCAAGGAGAATGTGGGCCAAAACTGAATAAACCAAGAGATCCTGAATACTGGTTAGCGCAACCTGGTTCGCCAAAAGCTAAACTAGATAATGAAAAACCACAAGGCCAGACGGTTGCCTATGATCAACTATTGAAAAGTTGGCAGGGCGAGTGACTGTTGTATTTATGTGAACAGCAAATT
>JBNMPD010000138.1:0-8412 GCA_051276225.1 Flavobacteriales bacterium | reverse complement strand
TACCCATTATATCAAAAACAAAGTTATTTAGTGCCTAAATTAAAAGCAGCATTAGATTTTTTAGTCGCTAGGGTTAAATACTAATCTTATGTTAATTTTGAATTTAATTTGACATCTATTTAGCGAACTAAGATCTTTATTTATTATTATATTAAACCAGCAGATTAATATTTATGCCCTCTAAAACAAACATTTTTAAAACTATTGCGATTATTATCATCCTTATTGTTATTGGTTTTTTTATGTTTTTTCCAGCCCAATTAGATAAACAAACCAATCTCATTCACGGTTCGACTTTGCCTGTGATAACTGAGCAAGCTAAAACCTTACATGCAGAATTATTTATTGGTGACTGGCACAGCGATACTTTACTGTGGAAAAGAAACTTGATGAATAAACATGATTACGGTCATGTGGATATTCCTCGATTGCAACAAGGTAATGTGGCTTTACAGATGTTTACTACTGTCACTAAGTCTCCCGACGGAATTAATTATGAAACAAATAGTAGTGATGCCAGTGACAATATTACTAAACTAGCATTAGTGAGTCTTTGGCCTACAAACACATGGAATAACTTGGTTGAAAGAGCATTATTTCAGGCAAATAAAGCGCTAATATTAGCTAATGTATTCCCTCAGCAAGTTTCGCTTATCACAACAAAATCAGATCTCTCAGAATTCATATTACAGCGAGAAACTAATCCACAATTATTAGGCATGTTGCTTGGTACTGAGGGCTCCCATGCATTAGACGGCGATTTGAACAATATTCAACGTTTATTCGATAGTGGTTTTCGTATGATGAGTTTGCAGCATTTTTTTGATAACCAATTAGGCGGTTCATTACACGGAGAAAGTGCTGAAGGTTTAACTGTGTTTGGTCGAGAAGCACTACAAAAAATGCAATCCTTGGGGATCATGCTGGATGTATCTCATTCTTCTGAGCAAGTGGTTAAAGATGTATTGGCGATCAGCCGCCAGCCTTTATTGGTCAGTCATACTGGTTTTTACGGACATTGTCCCTCACCACGAAATATCTCAGATAAGTTAATGCAACAGATTGCAATGAAAGGAGGCTTGATTGCAGTCGGTTACTGGGATGGTGCTGTTTGCAAGCCTAATGTAAACGAAATTGCTAAAGCGATTAAGTACGGAATCGAATTAGTGGGCATCGAGCATATTGCCCTTGGCTCAGATTATGACGGAGCAACTAGTGTACCTTTTGATACATCCGAACTTATTTATTTAACCCAAGCCCTGTTAGATATAGGGCTGAGCGAACTACAAATTAAGCAAGTGATGGGAGCAAATATGCTGCGCTACTTACAACTACATCTACCCGATTAAATCGTTAAAACGTATTGCTATAAAGTCAACACGCCCCCACTTGTGGAATGATTTAATTGAATGCAATCAAAGGCAGCATAGCTTAATGGAATACTATCAACTCAAACAAACCAATCTTGTTGACTATCTGCAGTCGCTACCTGAGGCCCAGCGAAGGTTTTCGTCTTTTGATAATCTAGAGGTGCAAGAGATAAACGACGGCAATATGAATTATGCGTTTGTCGTAACTAACAGGTTAGACTCAAATCAATCCGTTTTTGTTAAGCAAGCGCCACCCTATATTAAAGTGTTAGGTGAAGACTGGCCATTGACTCGTCAAAGGATGACAGCAGAAATAAATGCTTTAAATTATCAATCTAGCGTATGCCCGGAAATGGTGCCAGAGGTGTACTACCAGTCTCAAACGCTCTCTGTGCTTATCATGCAAAACCTTAATAACCATGCAATTCTGCGTACAGAGCTAATAAAAGGACAGTATTTACCAAGGTTGGCTGAAGACTTATCTACTTTTCTTGCAGAAACTCTGTTTTATTCTTCTGACTTTGCTCTGTCATCAACAGATAAAAAAGCGATGGTTAACAAAAGTGCCAATCAGGATATGTGTAAAATTACTGAGGACTTTGTATTTACTTATCCTTTTGAGCATCATGAAATGAATGACTACAATCCTGCTTTGTCACAGGCTGTTATTGACTCAATTCAAAAAAACCCTAATGTTAGGGCACAAATTGCACAAATGAAGTATGTGTTTATGAATAGGCCTGAAGCCTTATTACATGGTGATCTTCACACCAGTTCAGTGATGGTGAATGTGCAACAAACCTTTGTGATTGATCCTGAGTTTTCTTTTGCAGGCCCCATGGGGTTTGATATTGGTGCACTGATTGCCAATTTATACCTGAACTACTTTTCACATGCATATAAGTCATCGACTGAGTCTGTCAATTATAGTCAATGGTTACTGCAAACTATAGACGAACTTTGGTACAAATTTGAGGACAAGTTTTTATCATTGTGGTCAGATCATGAGCAGTCAGTGCAAAGTACATTTATGGGCAAAGATCTGACAGGCGACAGCCATCAAACTTTTAGACAGTTATTTTTACAACAAGTGTTAAGTGATACCTTGGGTTTTGCAGCATGCAAGATGATCCGGAGAATTTTAGGCGTTGCAAAGGTGGCTGATTTTATGCAGTTTGAGGATCAGAAACTAAGAGCGAAACTAGAAACTCAGGCCCTTAAAATGGCTACAACAATGCTTGTTAATCGCCAATCCTATTCAAATATTGCTGATGTGAATAAATTGGCAGAGCATGTCAGCTTTGTTTAGAGATCCGTTAGTCCATGAGCTTCGAAAAAGTCAAAAATAATTACCACAGATGAAACAGAGGAAGAGCTTAAAGACAAAAAGCTTATTTTTGTCTCTTTGCACAGCACCTGTAGTAAAGTGCTTTGAGTCATCTGTGGTGTATCGTTTTTATTTTAAAGCATCACTATTTCGTCATCTTTTAAGTGACTCACGATAGGGCTGTTTTCTGCATCAGCAAACGCTACATCTAAAAGCGATGATCTATAAGCAACAGATGAACGGAAGTTGGGGTGAGTAAATATATAAGCCTGCCCTGACTTAAGGGCCTCTACCACACGTTTGGCTAATACTGATGTGGGAATACCAGACTCAACTAATGCTTTTGCCTTGTTCACCGCGTTTCCTGATTTTATTTTATCAGCATCGTGTTCCTTTACCGCTTCGTATGCAGGTTGAAGATTCCGCAATGACTCATGGATACGAGTTTGAACAAAAGCTGGACACAGCGCCGACACCGCAATATTGTGCTTTTTCAATTCAACAGCCCAACTTTCTGACATGGAAACCACCGCTGCTTTTGACGCGGCATAAGCGCCAGAAAAGGGCACACCATTCATGCCAGCCATCGAGGCAACATTAATGATCCAGCCACCTTGGCCATGGCGTTTCATCGAAGGCGCTGTGGCTTGTGTACCATTCACCACCCCCATCACATTGACATCCAGTACCCATTTCCAGGTTTCAATTTTTGTTTTATCAACTGACCCTGGAATACCACCTACACCTGCGTTATTAATCAACATATGAATATCACCAAATGTAGCTTCGGCTATTGCAACTGTGTCTTGCCATTGTTGATAGTTTGTCACGTCTAGTGGACAAGCTAACACTTGGATGTTGGCGTCTTTTAATTTTCGCTCTGCCTCTATGAGCTCTTTTTGGTCAATATCTGCAATCACTATTTTCATACCTAATTGCCCAAATTCTTCGGCAAGTGCAAAACCTATACCTCCTGCTCCTCCAGATATAATGGCTGTTTTACCTGCAAATTCGTTCGACATGATGTTATTCCTCGATAATTAAGAGCGTTGATCTCTGAGCATGCACAGATATTAGGTGTTGGTTTAGTTGAAAAATACTTTATTTCGCGAATTGGAAAGGCTTCATAAGATGAATATAAGAGGAAAGCACAGAAAATAAAGGACGATAGGCTGACAATCTTAAGTATCCTTCATAAATTAGTCACTCACCCCACCTGTGCAAACTTTACAAATTCAATCTTAGGATGTGTAGACATTTTAAATTTATGCCGGTCAATTAGGTCCCAGTGAATATCTGAGGGTGTCATGCCACCTTTGCCCTGTTCTTTCATATTAAACCACTGGGGAGTCGATTTTCAGGTGGGAGTGCAGGCATGAAGTATATTGCAAAGGATATCTCCACCGCGATTGAAGAAACAAAACACCATCACACCCAATATCTAAATTCTCTCAAAGGCCTTAAGTTTGATGTACTGACAATGCGTGAATATAAATTAACATTTTCTAGTGTGACACATGATTTAAGAAATACTGAAGCGGCCATTTATGACAAAGGTGATTACAGTTATCCGGTTATCAAGGCGACTTACTTAGAAAGCAATTTGAAGCTCAACGTCATAAAGGAATGACGACAAAAATAGCAGCAGGATTACTATATTATTCTGTTAGGAATGAAGAGAACTATTGCTTGTGCCCTAGACGACACATTTTATAGAGTTGATGAGGCATAGACATTGGGAATATATGCACGAATTCATCAAAAGAAAGATTGCCAGCGTTCCCCAAATTAGTTCACTTTAGAGTGAAATTGGTATATTTAGGAGCATCGCTCATCTTAGTTGAAAGCTAGACAAGCAAGCTAGAATAACGCAGAAGCAGTTATCGAGATGTCAGGTTTAGGTGCCGATTATCAAGGATGATGAGATAGAATAATTTAAAATCTTCGAGTTAAACGAACATCCTTCTTAATTCTGCTACTCAACTCAAAATGCCCTGTCTGCGATTAAGCAAAGCGTATTGAAAAATAATTAACAGTCAATTGAACTTATACTGCTATTACGCCTCTGAATAAGTAGTTTATATGTGTGTTTTATGTGTGTTCTCTTTTAAGCCTGATTCTATATCAGGCTTTTTTTTGTCATTTTTGCCTTCAACAACCCGAATAACTATGTTCCTCATCCCAATATGTTCTTAGACGGCGAAGCGAACGCCGCGCGGCCAATGCACTTGATTTACCCTTGACTCAAAGCTCAACTAATAATTGGAGCAAGAACATTGCCCTTCAGCGGGATGTGAAAATTTAATGACTGTGGCATTTACCTTGTTGCTGAATGTGGGGCGCGTTGAGAATATCGTGTATATGACAGACAAAGGTATTCGCTGGTTTACATTACCACCAGAATTTTTAGCGTCCACTATTGGTAAACTGGCAGCTCTTGCTATCTAATAACGATAAATAAAAACAAAAAAGAAAACATTATGTTCAAAAAAGTTTTAACAGCATTCATTTTCACAGTTTTTAGCTGGAACTCCTTTGCCGACTCAAATACAGATTTAACCCATATCATCGACCAGCACTGGCAAAATGCTCAAAAGGAAAAAGTATTCTTTCGCACCGATCCGGATGGTTGGAAACCTAATGGCAACTTAGCCAAATTTACACCTCAGGCCATAGCTAGGCGAGAGGCTCATAATACTCAGGTACTAAAAACGCTTGGCACAATTGATACCCAGAACTTGAGTGATGAACAGCTCATGAATTATCGTTTGTTTAAATATGAACGAGATACTGAAGCGCTGAGCCACCAATACCAAGATAAGTATTTTCCGATTAATTTTTTAAGTGGTTGGCATACCTACTTTGCCGAAGCACCATCCAATATGGCATTTTTATCAAGCAGCGATTACGATAATTTTTTAATTAGCTTAGCTGACTACCCTCGCTTTAACCAAGAGAATATCAACCTGATGAGAGCAGGCCTAGCTAGCGGGTATGTTCATCATTGCGAGAGTTTTAAGGATTATCACCACACCATCAGCCAACATATAGTGGAAAATGCAAAACAGAGTGCTTTATTTGAACCTTTTACTCGTTTTCCCAACACTTTTAATCAGCAACAAAAAAGTCACTTCAGTACCCAAGCTATTAAGTTAATTGACTCCGCAGTGATACCTGCGTATCAAAATTTTTACGATTTTTTTGTTAACGATTACATGCCTAACTGTCGAAAAGAGCCAGGCATTGCTAGTGTCGAAGGTGGTTTGGATTACTATACATATACAGCTAATTACTTCACCACTACCGATGCCACACCCAAACAAATTCATGATTTGGGTTTAAGCGAAGTTAAACGTATTCGTATAGAGATGCAGGCGATTATTGATAAAGTAGGGTTCACAGGGAGTTACGCTGAATTCTTGGAGTTCTTGGCTACCGACCCGCAGTTTTATGCAGTGGACAGTCAAGATGTACTCGAAAAAACGGCGTTTATCACTATGAAAATGTATGGCAAATTGCCGACATTTTTTGGTCACCTTCCTAGAAATACCTTTACCATAAAAGGTTCCGCGTCTAGGGGCGCATTTTATATGCCACCACCAGATAATCGTACACCGGGTACTTACTTTTTAACCCCAGAGCCCGCGCAACAACCACTTTACAACCTAGAGGCACTCAGCCTGCACGAAGCGGTGCCAGGGCATCATCTACAAAATGCCATTGCTATGGAATTGGATGTACCAAAATTTAGGCGTACGCTGAACCATTCAGCCTTTGGTGAAGGTTGGGGCTTGTATTCAGAGCGATTAGGCAAAGAAGCCGGATTCTACCAAGACCCATATAGCGACTTTGGCCGCTTGGGTTACGAAATGTGGCGAGCTGTGCGCTTAGTTGTCGATACGGGCATACATGCTTTTGGCTGGAGTCGCCAAGAAGCCATCGACTATTTAGCTAAACATACTGCCCTGACACAACAATCGGTAGAGAACCAAATCGATCGTTACATCTCATGGCCTGGCCAAGCGCTGTCATACAAAATGGGCGAAATCAAAATTCGTGAGTTACGCGCTAAAGCCGAACAAAAATTAGGAGCAAAATTTGATATTCGTAGCTTTCACGATACTGTGATTGGTCAAGGTTCATTGCCGATGGCAGTGCTCGAAGATGTAATTGATGATTGGATAACCGCTCAAAAAGCCAAGTAAAAATGACTAAACCGCTTTCTGTTATCCCAACTCAGCGCAGCGAAGACTGGTGGCAACAACGCCACCAGCAAAAACTTGATGAACGCCTATCTCTGGGTAGTAAGTTGGATATTGTATTCTTGGGGGACTCAATTACTCATGCTTGGGAGGCTGAAGGTGTGGCAGCGTGGCAGCACTATTACGCTCATCAAAAAACACTTAATCTTGGTTTTGCAGGGGACCGAACTGAGCACTTGCTATGGCGTATCCAAAACGGCGAAATTGATGGTTTATGTCCCAAAATGCTGGTTCTACTCATCGGCACCAATAACGCGGGGCATAGGCACGACCTCCCAGAAGAGATTGCTGCTGGTGTAAAGCAGATATTAGAAGAGCTGAAAAAACGCTTACCTGACACTAAAATTGTGCTTATGGCTATTTTTCCCCGCAGTCGAAATAATAAAAAACCCATGCGAAAACGGGTAGATTTGACAAATCAATTAATCAAACAATACACAGACACCGAGTGGGTGTTTTGGTTAGATATTAACCATTATTTTCTCACCAAAGAAGATGTATTGCTGGAATCTGTTATGCCTGATTTGCTGCACCTAAATGCAGCTCAGTATTGGATTTGGGCACTGCAGATAAAATTGATCCAGTAAAATATACATGAGTGAGTTAATAAAAAATTATTTATTCTTAATGTATTTCAATGATTTGGCACAAATAAAAATGACATCACCAAAGTGAATAAGTTCTTCATACTTAATATCAAAGCTTAATTTCATGACTGTTACATTCTTTAAATAAGCTGAATAAATGGGAACATATGTAATAGTTTGTTACGTATTCAGACTAAAAAACTGACCTTATGCTATTGAGTACGATTCGAACAATGCAATACACTATTTTGAGAAGTATAAATTTAGCAAAGTATAAAAAATATAAAAGCAACGGCAGAGGAATAAATAATGGAAAGACGCGATTTTATTAAAATCGGTGGTGTAGGAGTGGGAGCGCTAATGTTGCCTATAACTGGTATCGCCATTTCAGCAGACCAAATGTTAGATAAACCCATGGACGTAGCTTATAAAAAGAAGCTAGCAGACATTGCTCTTAATGCAGCAAAAACCGCTGGTGCTAGTTATGCAGATGCACGTATTGGTCGCTATCTAAATCAATTTGTCACTACTCGTGAAACACGCGTAGATAATATTGTTAATACCGAGTCGGCTGGTATTGGAGTCCGCGTAATAGCAAATGGCACCTGGGGATTTGCATCTACCTCAAATATGACTCCAGATAGTGTGGCTAAGACAGCCGAGCGAGCAGTAGCTGTGGCTAAAGCTAATTCTAAATTTCAGACCATGCCAGTGAAACTCGCCCCCGTTAAAGGTGTAGGTGAAGTCAGTTGGCAAACACCCATAACAAAAAATGCGATGGCAGTGCCAATTAAAGATAAAGCTGATCTGTTACTCGCAGCTAACGCAGCAGCCATGGCGAATGGCGCAAACTACATCACTTCCAT
>JBNMPD010000137.1:0-8463 GCA_051276225.1 Flavobacteriales bacterium | reverse complement strand
CGTTTGGAAAACCCTGAATTAGTGTTGCAAGTTGAAAACTCAGAGCAGGAATTGATTCAAGTGCAGGCAAATTTGCGTCAGTTGAAACTCAATAATCAGCGTGAAATTCTTAATGAATCAGCAAATTTGGCAGAAATTACCGCACGTTTTGATGCCGCTTCCTTGAAACGTGCAGCGGAACAAAAGTTAGTTGAGCAAGGCATAGTGTCACAACTTACTTTTCAGCAGTCGGCCTTAGACGAAAAACAACTTAAACAACGTATTGCCATTTTAAAGCAACGTATCGAACAGCTTAAATTAGTCCACGATGAGTCGGTTAATATTCAGGCTGAGCGGATCAAACAGCAACAGGGTCGCTTGAATATCGCCGAGTCTCGTTTAGATAAATTGACGGTTAGAGCTGGGTTTGATGGCGTGTTACAACGTTTATCTGTGGAGCTAGGTCAAAGTTTAGCTGCGGGGCAAGAGGTAGCATTGATAGGCAGCGTGACGGACTTAATTGCACTTATTCGTGTACCACAAAGTCAAGCGCAGCTGATTACCATTGGCAAAGTGGCCATCATTGATACTCGACGTGACAAAATTGAAGGTGTAGTCACCCGCATCGACCCTGTCGTTGATAACAATACAGTCGAAATAGAAATTGCCTTACCCGCTTCGTTGCCTGCAAGCGCCCGTCCACAACTCAGTGTGGATGGCATTATAGTGGCCGACACATTACAAAACATTACTTACATCAGACGTCCAGCGGGAGCCAAGTCAAATACTAGTGTTTCACTTTATCGATTAAATACTCAAGGCAACGCCACCTCTCAAGAATTGCGTTTTGGCACGCAAGCTGGACAATTTATTCAAATATTGTCAGGGGCGTCAGTAGGCGAGCAATTTATCATTTCAGACTTGTCGAATCTTCAAACGACCAGTAAAAGCATCAGCATTCACTAATACAATTGGTACGTTAAAGACAATTTACTAAAGATAAACAATTTAAAAATAAATAAAGGAAGCTATTTATGAGCAATATTAAAATGAGCGACATTAAAATTCAAATGAACAACATTTCTAAGGTTTTTGAAACAGATGAGCTTGAAACTCACGCCTTAAAGAATATCGATATCACTATCAATTCAGGAGATTATGTATCGATTTCAGGCCCTTCTGGATGTGGTAAATCGACGTTGTTATCTATTTTAGGTTTATTGGACATGCCTTCTGGTGGTGAATACTTTATTGAAGGTAAAAACGTGACCGACTTGTCGCTCGATGAAGCTGCAGAAATACGTAATAGCAAAATTGGTTTTGTATTTCAGTCGTTTAACTTAATTGATGAATTATCAGTATTCGACAACGTGGCTTTGCCATTGCGTTACAAGAATAAAGTACCAAGCGACAAAGTCATCGCTGACCGTGTACAAGAGTGTCTAGAGTTAGTCGGCATGAGCCATCGTGCCAGCCACAAGCCCAATCAGTTATCGGGTGGGCAACAACAACGTATCGCCATCGCTCGTGCCCTTGTTGCCGAACCCGCCATTTTGCTGGTGGATGAGCCAACCGGTAACTTGGACTCTAAAAGTGGCGATCAGGTAATGGATGTACTGGAGAAACTGAATGACTGCGGTACTACCATATGTATGGTAACGCATGATCCTCGTTATGCTGATATGGCTAATATTCAGCTTAAATTGTTAGATGGTTCAATCTTAACTACCCCAGAGTTGAAGGAGGTGGTATGAGCCATTTCCTTTACCAACAAAAACAAGCGTGGGCAAGTCTTAAGAAAAAAGTGGGCTTCGTCGCCACAGTGGTAATCACTATGGGTACAACGTTAGGTGCATTGCTTTGTGTTCTAACCTTAGGGTATTTAATGATTATTGAACCATTGCCTTATCCTGAGCAAGACAAGCTATATAGCGTTGTTCATGCTATTGGAGATCAATCTGGTGAGACAAATGCCGAGGCATTTACTTATCCAGGCCTTATTCATCTTTACAAAAATCAAGATGTTTTCGATAAAACGGCTCTCATTCAATATGGCCAAAATGTACTGACTTCTTTGCCAAACCAACCCACTTTAAGTACAGGTTATGTCACGCCAGGGTGGTTTGAACTATTAGACGCTAAAATGCAGATGGGCCGTGTTTTTGAAAATACAGAGGCACTGGATACGTTCAATCCAGTAGCCATTCTTAGTTACAAAACTTGGCAAGACGAATTTGATTCTGCTCCTGATATGCTCGATAAAAAAGTCTCCTTCAGTGGTGTCAGTTATCGCGTAATAGGTGTGTTAAGTAAAAACTTCGTAGAGCCACAAATCACTCAAACTGGACGCGATGCGGGTATGTGGTTCCCTTGGGATTATAACCTTGATGTACGATTTAAAGAACGTTGGGGCAATATCAGCAGCGCTTTGTACTTTGTGGGTAAACTAAAAGATACTTTGAGTGCAACACAAGCAGGACAAATCATCACACCACTAGTGAACGACACCTGGGTTGAGAAGGTTGCTCCTATACCATTTTTTAACGGTTGGGCAATCGAAATGAAACTCGAATCTTTCCAAACCGCTATAGTCGGCGACAGTCAAAACACAGTATATAAATTGTTGGCAGGTGTGTTTGGTCTGGTATTAATTGCTTTTGCCAATATCGCTAATTTGTTTATGTCGCGAACGGCAGAGCAACAAAGGCAGTTAGCCATTTATGCCGCGCTTGGTGCTAAAAAATCTCACCTATTCCGCAGCTTATTGGCTGAGTCAGGACTGTTGATGGCTCTTTCGCTGCTGCTGGCACTGATTGTTGCATCTTTAGGCTTTTCTTTATTACAGGCGAATTTGGCCTCTGAATTACCTCGTATTAATGAACTTGGAGTGAATTATATAACGTTTCTCGCCTCCATTATTCTTGCTCTTGGATTCGCACTTTTGTTCGCTTTTCTTAGCAGTAAAATGATCAATTACCGCGCATTAAATTCAATGTTACAAGCCAGTGGTAAAGGCACAGGTGTGCAGGTTTCTAAGCGTTTTAGGCAAGCATTGATTGTGAGCCAAGTAGCAATAGCAATGATATTGGTTTTTGCCAACATCACGCTGTTTAAAGAAGCGGTAGATACTATCATGCAGCCCCCTGGATATAGTGTGCATAATATGACCCAAATGAGTCTGTCAGTTTCGGCCCCAGAGTATCCACCTAAAGAAGAAGTGGCTGCCACTATGGTTGAACTTAAGAAAAGTCTTTTAGAATTACCGCAAGTAGAAAGCATTTCGCACTCAGGTTCTGTTTTGGACGGTTTTGGTTTGTGGGCCTTGACCGCTGTAGCTACAGGTGAAAATTTCACACCTCAAAACAACAGTGTAAGTCACAATTACTTCACTATGATCAACCAAGCGTTGCTTGAGGGTGATTACTTCAGTGAGGCTGATATCAAAGACCGTAATCGTGTGATGGTAGTCAACGATGAATTTGCCAAACGCCTTAGTCCCGAAGGCAGTGCACTAGGCTTACAAATGTCCTCTGGAGAAGATAATGAACCTTTCACCATTATTGGTGTTATTAAAGGTGTGAAAATGCCGGCTCAACCCGACGTGCCAATGCGCGTTTACACACCATCAAGTTTGGCCAATACTCAAATGACCTTGAAGTTGCGTGATGGGCAAAGTATTGAAAGAGAGCAAGTGGTAAGTGCTATTAAGAGTGTGAGTAACTTGTATGCACTGTTTAGCTTAGAAACTTTAGATAGCCTGAAAAAAAATCGTTTGTTTACTCAATATACCACTGCCACCACCACCTCGGCACTTGCTATTATCACCTTGTTTTTAGCCAGTGTTGGTTTGTATGGCATTTTAAGCTACAGCACACAAATGCGCAGATTTGAGCTGGGTACACGTATGGCAATCGGAGCCAAACGTAAAGATTTAGTGGGTTTGATTATAAAAGACAATCTATGGGTGATTGTGCTGGGTATTGTCTTAAGTGTAGTGGTGATGCTGGGTATTTATATCGTCTATTCAAATGCATTATTCGCTTATATGAGTATTGATTTATTATCCATTTTTTTGACAACCCTATTGTCTATCGCCTTACTGTCACTCTTCGCCTGTTATTGGCCTTTACGTCAGTACATCAATCAACCAGCAATCCATTCTTTACGCGGCAGTGATTAAAAGGTATTTGTTAAGATGCATCACTTTATTTATCACATCAAACAAGCATGGTCTAGCCTTAAAGGTCAGCCCGGTTTTGTTGGCGCAGTTGTCAGCACTATGGGGGTCACTTTAGGGGCTTTGCTTTGCGTTTTGACTTTGGCGCATTTGTTATTGTTCAAGCCTTTACCTTATCCTGATCAAGAACAATTATTTAAAGTTGTTCATGTTATGGGGGATGCAACAGGTGAACATGATACTCAGTGGTATACCTATCCTGGTTTAATGCATTTGTATAACAACCAAGATGTGTTTTCTGACACAGCGTTACTCAATTACCGCCAAGAAGTCATGACCTCAGAAGCACATCAGCCTGTTTTATATACTGCCTACGCTACCCCAGAATGGTTTAGCTTACTCAATACACAAACACATCTTGGGCGATTGTTTGAGCAAACCGAGAGCGTAGACGCTTTCAACCCTGTGGCTATCTTGAGTTACGCCACATGGCAAAATGAGTTTTCTGCTGACCCTGATATTTTGTCGAAAAACGTAACATTTCGTGGTGTCAGTTACTCGGTTGTTGGTGTATTAGCCGCAGACTTTATAGAGCCAAATATACAATTAAGAGGAAATAACACCGGCGTTTGGTTACCGTGGGATTTTAATGCGGAGGTGAGATTTAAAAACCTTTGGTACGGTATTACTGAACTGGTGTTTGTTGGTAAGTTGAAATCAGGCCTTTCGGTTGCCAGTGTTGAGCAGCAATTAACCCCTTTAGTGAACGATAAATGGCAGGAAAATGTGCAGGCCATACCTTTTTTTAAAGGCTGGTCTATTGATATGCAACTGCGGTCTTTTAAATCAGTTATTTTGGGTGACATTCAAAATACGCTTTATTTATTGCTTGCAGGTATGCTTGGTTTGGTGAGCATTGCCAGTGCTAACTTGTGTAATTTGTTTGTTTCGCGCACCGCACAGCAAGGTTTTAATCTCGCTATTCGCAGTGCTATTGGTGCTAAACCTTCGCACCTTTTTTACCACTTATTGGCTGAAATAGGGCTGTTGATGCTGTTGTCTATTTTGCTCAGTTTAGTGATATCTTCATCAGGCTTCTATTTATTACAACACTTCCTCGGACAAACTTTCCCTCGTTTAGATGAACTTGAAAACAACCTAGTTACCTTTGGGTTAGCATGTCTATTTATGCTACTTTTCACTCTGTTTTTTGCGTTTTTGTGCAGCCGAATGATCCAATATCGTAGGTTAATCAAAAGCATGCAAGGCGCAAGTAAAGGTGTCAGTGTTCAGGTGTCTAGAGGGATGCGCCAAACGTTAGTGATGGCACAAGTGGCTATCGCTACGTTGCTTGTTTTTGCCAATATAGGTTTGTTTAATCAAGCATTCGATAGTATTCAACAATCAAATGACTTTGATTTACAAGACCTCACTCATTTAACCTTTGTGCCCGCCACGGCAAAACAACATTCAGCAGCCCAGATAGGTGTCTCTATGCAGGACATCGGTAAAAGCCTTAAAAATCTTCCTCAAGTTGAAGAGGTCACACATTCTTCTTCAGCTCTGGATTATTTTAAAAAATGGGCAATCACTCACGCTGTAACCGATGACAGGTATGTGGTGAGTAGCAAAGAAGTCGATCATCAATATTTTGATATGTATGGGCAAAAATTGGTTGAAGGGCGTCAATTTAACCAAGCTGATGTGCTTGATGGGAATAACGTGTTGTTAGTGAATCAAACCTTTGCTAATCAATTAAGCCCAATTGGATCTGCACTAGGCACACGTTTTACTGCCGACGGTAGACAGCCCGCAACTGTGATTGGTGTGGTAGAAGACTTAAATATGCCTGGTGAGTCCGAAATACCTATACGCGTTTATCAAACAACTTCAGTTTACTCGACGGATATGACTCTTAGAGTCAAACCCAAGCAGTCACTAAGTAGGCAGCAAGTCGTAGATATGCTGGTGAATATTAGCTCTGAATATGTGCTGTTCAGTTTTGAGCCACTCACAACCAGTCAATATAAATTACTCTTTACACAATATATTACTGTGTTCACAACGTCTGTGGTTGCGTTAATTACCTTGTTTTTGGCGGGTTTAGGTTTGTATGGAATTCTCAGTTATAGCGCTCAAATACGCAGATTTGAGTTAGGAACCAGACTGGCTTTAGGCGCGAAAGGCAAGGATCTCATTAGGTTGATTTTCACTGATAATGCTTCAATGATTTTGTTGGGTATTCTCAGCAGTGTTCTGGTGATCTTGGGACTCTATCTAGGATTTAGCCACATGTTTAGCGCTATTATTGGTAAGGATTTAATGACACCTTTAGTTCTGTCCATTCTTTCGATCGTCGCGTTATGTTTGTTTGCTTGTTATTGGCCTCTACGGCGTTATATCAGGCAACCCGTCGTTTATTCTTTGCGTGGTAGTGATTAATGATATTTTTGAGCGCACAAAGTGTGATTTGATAGCTTGGTTTGTTGCACTAATATGGGTCAAACAATATTTCTTATATCAATGCATTATTTATTTATGCATTTTGAAGTGTTAAGTTGCATATCAGCGGTTAGTATATGGCTATATACGAAATGACATTACGTCCTATTACCTAAATTGCTTGGTTCAATTGGCCTTGCATCTTTGGACTATTCTTAAGCGTTTTGACATATAATGTTGAACAACTAAGCAAGCATTATTAATTGAAACAAACATTGGAACTCTATGAAAACACTATCTGATATAGGATTAATCGGCCTTGCTGTGATGGGTGAAAATCTCATTTTGAATATGGCAAGTAAAGGATACACCGTTACTGCTTATAATCGCTCTACTGATAAAGTTGAAAACTTTATTAATGGCCGAGCCAAAGGCGAGAGCATTCGCGGTGCTTATTCGGTAGAAGAATTAGTTCAATCGCTAGCCACTCCTCGTAAAATCATGATTATGGTGAAATCAGGCGCGCCTGTTGATGCCACTATTGACCAGCTTCTACCTTTATTGGACAAAGGCGATATCATCATTGATGGTGGTAATACTCATTTTCCTGACACTATCCGTCGTGAAAAATATTGTGCCGAAAAAGGTATTAACTTTGTGGGTGCAGGTGTATCCGGTGGTGAAGAAGGTGCACTTAAAGGACCTTCAATTATGCCTGGTGGTTCAGCTGAAGCATGGCAAGCAGTGAAACCTATTTTTCAAGATATATCAGCCAAGGTAGAAGATGGTTCTCCTTGTTGTGATTACGTAGGCGAAAACGGTGCTGGTCATTTTGTTAAAATGGTGCACAACGGCATTGAATATGGCGATATGCAGCTGTTGTGTGAAGCCTATCAAATTATGAAAGATGTGCTTGGCATGTCAGCCGATGAAATGCATGAAGTATTCAAAGAGTGGAACACCACTGAATTAGATAGCTATTTAGTTGAAATTACCCGTGATATTTTAGCTTTTAAAGATGAAGACGGTGGTCCACTGGTAGAGAAAATTCTTGATACGGCAGGCCAAAAAGGTACGGGTAAATGGACAGGCATAATAGCGTTAGACTTAGGTGTGCCATTAACCCTTATTGCTGAGTCTGTATTTGCTCGTTGTATATCGGCACTTAAAGATGAGCGGGTTGAAGCATCTAAAGTGATTACTGGCCCAGCTAAAACGTTCAATGGTAGCGATGCTGACAAAGCCGCTTTTATTGAAGATTTACGTCAAGCAGTGCTAGCATCTAAAATTGTTTCTTACGCACAGGGTTATACCTTAATGCGTGAAGCAGCTAAAGAATATAACTGGAACCTTAACTACGGCGGCATCGCATTGATGTGGCGTGGTGGTTGTATCATCCGTTCTGCTTTCTTAGGCAAAATCAAAGAAGCCTATGATAAGAACCCCTCGTTAAACAATCTATTATTAGATGATTACTTTAGAGATACAGTAGTGGGTGCCCAAGAAGGGTGGAGACGTGTAGCAGTGAATGCCATCACTACTGGTGTGCCAGCACCTTGTCTTACGGCAGCACTTAATTACTTTGATGGTTATCGTACTGCGCGTTTACCAGCTAATTTATTACAGGCCCAGCGGGACTATTTTGGTGCTCACACATATGAGCGCACAGACAAGCCAAGAGGCGAGTTCTTCCATACAAATTGGACTGGGCGTGGTGGTAACACTTCGTCGTCAACTTATAACGCGTAAGTTGTTTTAAGAAAAACAAAAAGCCGTAACTTAAGTATCAGTTACGGCTTTTTTGTTTCGATAATATTCTCTATAAAACTACAAACGGCAGTAATTGAATAGATAAGGGGACAATG